>JAVEXM010000135.1:0-6231 GCA_034004025.1 Bacteroidales bacterium | reverse complement strand
ATACCGGCATTGTATTTCCAGGCGGATCCGGTGGCAAATGGATTGCCCTCCTCACTCTCGAACCTCTCATGGCTGCCCACCACGAAAGGGGTTATGTCAGCCTGTTTACGCGGTTTTATGTCTTTCAGGCCGGTGAGATTGCCAAAATTATGCACCACGCCCGAGGCGTTGCGGTCTATATGTTGCCAAACCGACATCTCCTGGCTGCGGAAGATGTGGCGGAACACCTCCATACCCCAGATACCTTCGTCAGAGATCCTGAACCTGAGCTGGGTCAGCGGAATCTTCATCTCGGCGGCCCATCCCCAGTCGTAGCTCTTTGTAGTTGTAAACCATATGGGATCCCATGTATCATCCTCAACACGTCCGTCGTTGACCCAGATAAAATCATTCTTAACGCCTGCAGCATTGGTAGTAAAGGCGAATCCGGTCTGCCGGTCAAAATAGCTGTCGAAGGCGATGCCCACGAAGTCGCCGTCGCCGTTGTCGCGCCTTGAGATACGCCTGACGATACTGTCAGTCTGTGTGTCGAGGGCTTTTATGGCGACATAAATGTTATTGTCGTCGTACATCACGCAGAACTGGGTCTGCTGCGAGGGTTGAGCGCCGTTATGGGGTTCAAACTGCGTAAATTCACCGCTCCAGGTACCGTCGAGCCAGGCTTCGTCTTCAATATACCCGTCTATTGTGGGAGCTTTGGAGGTGAACAGTGCGCAGTAACTTTTTCTGGGTATCGTATCCCTGGCTCCTGCCAGAAGACATAAAAAGGCCAAAAACGCGGTCAGAGCAATTCTTTTCATGGCGGTAAGAGTTAAAGTCCAAAATGCAAGTCCGCTATAAAGACTTGCTTTTGGTAATAGTGCTGCATGGGGGCTTGCTCAGTCGGCAGTCCTCAGTCGGCAGTCCTCAGTCGGCAGTCGGCAGTACCAGTCGGCAGTCCTCAGCCGGCAGTCGGCAGTCGGCAGTACCAGTCAGCAGTCTACAGCCTTCAGTCGGCAGTCTACAGCCTTCAGTCGGCAGCCTTCAGTCGGCAATGGTGAGAGGAAGAACGGAGGATCAAGCAAATTGCTCAGATGAACTCGTAGCTGTTGCCGGTGTGGGTGAGGAATCTGAAGAGTCCTTCACGGGGGATTATCAGGGAGGCTGTGTTTGTGTTGGGGTGGAAGGAGAGTCTCTCGTGGTTCAGCAGGTTTTTATCTATGAAGAGATGTACATGTCTGGTGTGGTCATTTATCAGCCCGAAGGGTGAGACGGAGCCCGGGGTGAGCCCCAGGTACTGCATGAGTCTCCTGTCTGATGCGAAAGAGAGCTTGCCCTGGCGAAGCTTCTGTTCCAGCTCCCTGATGTTGAGTTTCGACTCATAGTATAATATCACCAGGTAATGCCTGTTACCCTTGTGATTGCGGAAAAAGATATTCTTGCAGTGTCCTGAGTCAATGCCGGCCCAATATTTCATGGCCTCCTCAACCGTTGGTACCGGCGGGTGTTCAATATACTCGTATGGGATCTCAAGACGATCGAGCAGAGCGTATAGTTCTGCCGGTCCTCTCATTGTCCGCCTGAGGGTTTGGGGCAGTATTTGAACTGCATCTCGCAGAGCAGCGCCAGGTCTTCACCTGCTTCCCGCAGGTCGACGTCTTCCTCGTCGTAATACCATTCGATCTCAACAGGTACCCCTTCATTCCTGAGGGTCTGAAGGTTTGAGAATATATCAAACAGAAATTTGGCTGAGGACGAATTGAAATATTCAAGATCAAGTTTCAGCAGGAGGGGCTTCTGATCAGTATATGGTCTCTTCTCCCTGACCCAGACCAGAAACTCTTCCATCCACTCAAGAATAGGATAATAAAGGCTGCGGACATCTTCCGGCGCCGACTTACCGGCAATGATAAACTTGTTTTCTTCAGGTGCCAGTATGATCTCCGGTGTGAGGTCGGTGGCCCTGTGTCTGAAATCTTTCATTCTACTCCCCTTTTATGCAAAAGTTGCATTTTTTCTTCAAATGTCAAAAAGAAATATCAGAGCAGCCCCATTGCGTCAGCATCAGGGCTGTAGCCTTCATCTTCCGACAGAGCCGGACCGCGCGAAGCAGCTACGGCAAGCATGTCGCAACGTTCGTTTTCCGGATTGTTGTTATGTCCTTTGACCCACTTCAGGGTCACTTTATGCCTTCGGTATACCTCCAGGAACCTGATCCACAGATCCGGATTCTTCTTTTTTGCAAACCTTTTCATCTCCCAGCTGAAGAGCCAGCCATTGTTGACCGCATTAACCAGGTACTGCGAATCGGTATACAGGGTGACGGTCGTTCCGTCTCTCTTCAGAGCCTCGAGGCCTATGATAGCGGCAAGCAGTTCCATGCGGTTGTTGGTGGTAAGGCGAAAGCCTTCCGACAGCTCCTTGCGGTGCCGGCCTGACATGAGAACGACGCCGTAGCCTCCGGGACCCGGGTTGCCGCTGCAGGCGCCGTCGGTATAGATTGTAACCTCATCAGCCATTGGACAGGATTATGCCGGTATTGCTGATGAACAGTCGTATGGCTATAGCGATAAGAATTATGCCGAAGAACTTTTTCAGGATATGAAGTCCGGTCTGGCCCAGGAGTTTCTCGATGGCCGAGGTGAGGCGCAGTACGATATAGACCACGATCATGTTGAGAAGCAGTGCAACGAGGATATTCACCGTCTCGTACTCCGCCCTGAGTGAAAGGATCGTGGTGATGGATCCGGCCCCCGCAATCAGCGGAAAGGCGATAGGCACTATGGTCCCGCCACCGGGGGAGTCGTGCTTGAAGAACTCAGCGCCAAGCACCATCTCCATCCCGAGAAGGAAGATGATGAATGAACCTGCGATGGCGAACGAACCGGCATCGATGCCGAAGATACCCAGCAGCTTCTCCCCGATAATGAGAAATGCCAGAAAGATGGCCAGGGAGACAAGTGTTGCCCTTTCGGCATTAACCCTCCCCGTCTTTGCCTTGATATCCAGTATTATGGGTATTGATCCGGGAATGTCAATGATGGCAAACAGGACCATGAAGGCAGCTACTATCTCCAGAAAATTAAAATGCATTGTGGAAAATTTTTGCAAAGATAGGTAAATTCAGTCTGCAGTCGGCAGTACCAGTCGGCAGTACCAGTCGGCAGTCAACAGTCGGCAGTACCAGTCGGCAGTCGGCAGGAAAAGACAGTCCCCAGTCGCAAGTCTCCGGACGGCAGTCTGTTAATTACTGCTCTTCTGAGGACTGAAGACTGAGGCTACTGCCTGATATCCATCTCTTCAAGAAGATGGCCGGCACCGGAGTAGACATCCATCACCCAGAGCACATAGCGTATGTCAACGCAGATGCATCTCTGCAGGTCAGGTTCGAAGGCGATGTCGCCGGTCATTGCTTCCCAGTTACCGTCGAAAGCCAGTCCTATCAGCTCACCGTTGCCGTTCAGCACCGGGCTTCCCGAGTTGCCGCCGGTGATGTCATTATTGGTGATGAAGCAGACGGGCAGATGGCCTTCCTCTGCCGCATACCTGCCATACTCCCTCTTGTCATTGAGGTCTATCAGACGCTGCGGCAGGTCGAACTCATAATCGCCGGGCTTGTACTTCTGTACCACGCCGTCGAGCGTCGTGTACCAGTTGTAGTGAACCGCATCATAAGGGAAATAGTCAAGCACCTTGCCGTAGCTGAGCCTCATGGTGAAGTTGGCATCAGGATACTGTGTCTTGTCAGGCTGATATTCCATGACACCGGCCATATAGAGCCGGCGACCCTTTGTCAGGTCGTCGTTGTATCCTGCAAGCTCTTCACGTAGTTTCGACTGAACCTCGCTGATCGATTTCGCCACCACGTATGCAGGGTCTTTCTGCAGAACCTTGAGGTTCGGAGCGGAGAGGAATGCATTCAGTTTCTCCGGTGATGTGAATATGGATTTGACAAAGATGTTATCAACAAATGCGTCGACATTGCCTTTGAATTTCTTATCGATGAGAGCATAGAAGTCAGGCCAGTATTTCGGATCGATATCCTCCCTGTAGAGTTTGATCAGTGCTTTGGTGACCTTCCTGTCCGTGGGATAGTTGTAGTCGTCGTAGAAATTGTCAGTGTATCCCTTCAGCCTGCCCTTCATGCCGTCGATTTTCTCCTGGTCTTTTCCGGCGAGCATCTCTTCCATGGGAGTCATCATTCCTGCCAGGCTGATCAGTTCCAGGGACCGGCCCAGGGTTTCCGACAGGTATTGCTGGGCGTTATACTTCTCTGCCCGTCCTTTGATGGCGTTCTCAATCAGGGTCAGGGCTGTGCCGTACTTTTGGTTGCGGTCTGGCTCGGCCCGGACCCATTCCATAAACTCATTCTGGAATGCAGCTTTCTTTTCGGCAGTGCGAAGACGTTCCAGACCTTCATTCTGGCCTATTGAGAACTTCCAGTAGTTGGATGAGCCCGAGTATTTTGATGCATACTGAATATTGACCTTCGGATCTGCCATCATATCCTTCATCAGGATATCCTGCCTGATGCCGCGTATCTTGATCCTGTTGGCGTTGGTGATCTTCATCGCCTCATTCACCTCGTAGGAGGTCATGTACCTTGTGGTGCCGCCGGGGTAACCCATCACCATGGTGAAATCCTCTTTCTGAAGGTTCTTTATTGAAACGGGAAGATAATGCTTCGGCTTGAGGGGAACATTATCCTCTGAATACTGTGCCGGCTTGCCGTCGGGACTCATATATACGCGGAAGACGCTGAAGTCGCCCGTATGGCGCGGCCACATCCAGTTGTCGCTGTCATGACCGAATTTGCCGATCGAGTTCGGGGGTGTACCTACAAGTCTCACATCAGAGAAAACCTCATATACAAGCAGGAAATACTGATTCCCGCTGTAGAAGGGCTGCACACGTGCGTTATAGTGCGTGTCTTTCGTGGCTTCAGCAGCGATTACCGAGCCTTCGGCGTTGATTGCCTCACTGCGTTCGCTTTCTGACATTCCGTCAGCTACCTTGCCAAGTACACGGTCAGTGACATCCTCGATCCGCACCAGGAAGGTGACGCTGAGGCCCGGGTTAGCCAGTTCTTCTGCCTGCGACATAGCCCAGAAACCGTTGTTGAGGTAATCATGTTCCACGGTGCTGTGGCTCTGTATTTGTCCGTAGCCGCAGTGGTGATTTGTGAGAAGGAGGCCCTCGGGCGATACTATCTCGGCGGTGCATCCGCCGCCAAAGACCACAATGGCATCTTTGATACTGGCATTGTTGACGCTGTAGATATCTTCAGCCGTCAGTTTCAATCCCATTTCGGTCATGGTGCCGATGTTCAGTTTTTCCAGCAGCGGCAGCAGCCACATGCCTTCATCGGCCTTTGCCTGGAAGCCGGAGAATGTAATCAGAATTACAAGAGCGGATAAGAATTTTCTCATGAGTTTACTGTTGATAAAATTTTACGAATTGCCAAAGATATTAAAATAGATGCACGGGAAATATGATTTTAACATTTTATAGGAAAGGGAGTTCTCGCTGCAAATCTTCGAGGTTGAAGGAGAGGCGGTGGTAGGGTGTAATGCCGTGTTCCCTGATTGCCCGCCGGTGGTCGGCAGTGGGGTATCCCCTGTTGTGGCGCCACCCGTACTGCGGGTAGAGAGCGTCAAGCTCCTCCATATGCCTGTCGCGTTCCGTTTTGGCGAGCACCGAGGCGGCGGCTATGGAGAGGTAGGTGGCATCGCCGCGTACTATGGTGTGGTGCGGTATGTTGTTGTAGATATAGAAGCGGTTGCCATCTATCAGCAGCAGCAGTGGTTCCTCTTTCAGTCCTGCTATCGCCCGGTGCATGGCTGTTATGGATGCGCGGAGGATGTTCATGGCATCTATCTCCCGGTTGCTGCATGAGGCTATGTTCCAGGCGACGGCTCTGGCGGTGATCTCATCGCGCAGTCTCTCGCGCTGCCGTGCTGTCAGTTTCTTGGAGTCGTTAAGTTCCCTGTTGCGGTATCTTTTCGGCAGTATCACTGCCGCCGCGTATACCGGGCCTGCGAGGCAACCGCGTCCTGCCTCGTCGCATCCCGCCTCCCGGATGCCGTCGCCGAAGTGAGGTTTCAGCATCAGGGCTCTGTATTGAGTGTGCGGGTGATGCAGTTCCACATCTCCGTGGCGGCGTTCTGCCATGTGTATCTCAGGGAGTTGGCTATCCCTTCCTGCGTCAGGCGGCGGCGCAGAGCCTCATCTGTGATGAGGCGTGCCATAGCT
>JAVEXM010000134.1:0-6279 GCA_034004025.1 Bacteroidales bacterium | reverse complement strand
GAGACAGCGTTGAAGATTAAAAACAAGATGAAGAACTTATGATTTTCGCTCTTCACGTTAAACAAAGTTAATTCAGTAAGCAAAGAAGTCGCATCCTGACTATCCGTATGGTATATTTACATGCACTATGACAGACTATTTTCACCGTTGAGGTTCAACTAATTTAAAAAAAGTAAGACATGTTCAGCACAAAGACCTACCTGGAAAGAAGACGCATACTGAAAGAAAAAGTCGGTAAAGGTTTAATCCTTCTCTTTGGAAATGATGAATCTCCCATGAATTATACTGACAATACCTATCATTTCAGGCAGGACAGCACTTTCCTATACTATTTCGGAATCCAGCAGCCAGGACTGGCAGCCGTGATTGACATTGACAACGACCTTGAAGTTGTTTTTGGAGATGAATATACAGTTGAGGATTATGTCTGGAGGGGACCCCAGCCAACCATTGCCTCGCTGGCTGAAAAATGCGGAGTGGAGAATGTTCAGCCCGCCAGGAATCTTGAAGCAGTGCTTGGCACAGCGCAGAAGAAGAAGCAGATCATCCACTTTCTGCCGCTTTACCGCCCTGAAAACAAAATCAGGCTGTTCGAACTGCTTGGCATATTGCCACGGGAAATTGCCGGAGAATCTTCCCTCGACCTTGTAAAGGCAGTTGTAAGCCAGCGCGAGATAAAAACAGAGGAGGAAATACTCCAATTGCACCAGGCGGTAGATGTGTCTGTGGATATGCATGTGGCGGCCATGAGATCTGCCAAACCGGGAATGACCGAGGCACAGGTCACAGCCGAAATCCATAAGATTGCCATTGCAGCCGGCGGTAATATCTCATTCCCCATCATTGCCACAATAAACGGACAGACCCTCCATAATCACTACCATGGAAACAGACTCAAGGAAGGAGACCTGTTCCTTATAGATGCCGGTTATGAAAATGAGATGTGTTACGCCGGCGATCTGTCGAGCACCATTCCGGTAAGCAAAAAATTCACCCCGGTTCAAAAGGATATCTACCAGCTGACGCTTGATGCGCATCAGGCCGCAATTGAGGCAGCTCAGTTAAACAAACCATTTAAAAATGTGCATCTAGCAGCCTCAAAGACCATTTTTGAAGGGTTGAAAACGATGGGGCTGACAAGGGGCAACAGTGACGATGCCGTTGAAGCCGGAGCTCATGCCCTGTTCTTCCCGTGCGGCACCGGCCACATGATGGGAATGGATGTGCATGACATGGAGGACCTGGGAGAGGTATGGGTAGGTTACGACGGAGAGCCCAAAAGCACTCTGTTCGGGCTTAAATCGCTGCGTCTGGCAAAACCCTTAAAACCGGGGCATGCCTACACCATCGAGCCCGGAATCTACTTTATTCCCGAATTAATGGCCCTGTGGAGAAGTCAGAACAGGTTCAATGAGTTTATCAACTGGGATGAGGTATACAGGTACCGCGATTTTGGCGGAATAAGAAATGAAGAGGATTTTGTGATGACTGAAAATGGAGCCCTGTTATTGGGAAAGCCAAAACCCAAAACCATTGATGAGATTGAAGCTATCCGGGGTGAAGTTTTGTAGGGGTTATTTTGCCTGAACCAGCCATAGGCTCATAATATCAAATGATCCCTGCTCCCAGAATGATTGCAATCAAAAACAGCATTATTGCAACCAATACCTGAACGAATCTCAATGTCACTTTTCTTAACAGTTTATTTCCTATAAATGCCCCGAGTATGGCTGCTGATACTGCCGCAAGAATAAGTATCCAGTGCTCATGAAGGTTTGCTTCCTTAAACCGTGAGGCATAGACTGAAAGTCTTGTAAAATCAACCAGAGAGGCAATAACTACACCTGTTGCAATATATGCTTCCTTGGACAAACCGCTTTTAATAAGGAAGGCACTTCGTATTGCCCCCTGAATGCCGGTCAGCCCTCCAAAGAAACCGCTGAGAACCCCGCCCAGGGCAAGCTTGTTCCTTTTGAACTGTATTCTTTGTATTGAAGGAATAATTTCAAGTGCCGAAAAAACAACCAATAGCACGGCAATGACAAGCTTCACCGGCATGACCTCATATTCTTTGCCCCACATATGATAGCTGAAAAGTGAAGGCATGTCTGTAATCCTGAGTAATAACCATGCACCGGCAAATGAAGCCAGGATTGCAGGAATGCCAAACCTTAACAAAACTGCTCTGTCCGTACTTTTACCGACCAGCGTGATCTTGAAAAGATTATTTGCAAAATGAACCACTCCGGTTAATGCAATTGCAATGTCAACCGGGAAAAATACAGCAAAAACCGGAGTCAAAATTGTCCCAAGACCAAACCCGGAAAAGAATGTAAGAATTGCCGTAAAAAATGCAGCCAGACAAATGACAATTATATCCATCTGAAGATCTTTTAATCAAAACACAATTTAAGCAATCTGGTTCATTACCTTTACCTCAGGTCAGTTTACGGTCAACATAAAGGTACCCGGCCATGTCAGTTTCAGAAGCATGGCTGTTTATTATGATGGCATCTAAAGTGGCCTGCTACAATACACTCACCGTTATGTGGGACGGATGCTTTGCATCATGATAGATCCGGTGTGTAGCCTTCTGAAAGTCACTCTCGGTGCACTCATAGATGTTTACGAACTTCTGCGGATTCCTGTCCACCAGCGGGAACCACGAGCTCTGCACCTGTATCATGATCCGGTGCCCCTTTCTGAAGGTATGGGCCACATCGGGAAGTGCATACTTCACCTCTGTCACCTGGCCCGGAACGAAAGGCTCGGGATGCTCAAAGCTGTTGCGATATCTGCCACGGAAGACCTCACCGCGGACCAGCATCTGGTAACCGCCCAGCGGCACCTTGACCTCCTCATCCTCCCCTGCCTGCATATCGGGAGGGAAGACATCGATCAGCTTGACGACAAAGTCTGCATCGGTGCCGGAGGTTGAGACGAAGAGATCTGCCACCACCGGACCGGTAAGGGTAATATCCTCATCAAGGATATCAGTCTGATAGACCATGACATCGGGTCTCCTTGAGGCAAACCTCTGGTCATCGGTCATATACTCCTGTGTCCTGTTTTTATGCACGTCCTCTGTATATGGTACCGGATTCATCGGGTCGGATACATATTCATCATAACTCACCTTTCCTGACGGCGGCGTAAACGATACCTTCTCCCCCGCGTGGAACCAGAGCCTTTTCTCAGCAGCATTACTTGGCGGCCAGGTATCATAACTCCTCCACTCATTTGATCCTGTGACAAAAATGGTGGCCTCGGGGAAATCCGCCTCGCCTTCTCCTTTCAGGTAATAATTGAAAAATCTCTGTTCCATCTCCTGAAACTCTTCATTGGCATCCATTCCCCAGTATATGTTCCCCAGACTGGTTGCCTTCCCGGTAGCCCACTGGCTATGCGACCATGGGCCCATTACCAGGTGGTTGGCCGTCGATGAGGTGTTCTGCTCCTCGATAGCTTCGTAAGTCTTCAGGGCTCCGTAGAGGTCTTCAGCGTCAAACCATCCGCCGACGGTGAGAACGGCCGGGGTTACATCAGTCAGATGCTGCCGCGGATCACGCTCCTGCCAGAACCAGTCGTAGTCTGGATGGGCAAAGGCATCATTCCAGAATTTGATGCTGTCTCCAAGATAGAGCGGAGCAAGATTACGTATAGCACCAACTGACATGAAAAACTCATAGTTGTCTTCCACCGGCCATGAAAATGACCTGTTACCTACCCTTGAGGGTCCCTTGCGGGGTTGCCCGAAGCTGTAGTAGAAATTGAAGCAGTCAAGCATAAAGAAGGCTCCGTTATGATGGAAGTCGTCGCCCATGAACCAGGCTGTGACAGGTGCCTGCGGTGAGACAGCCCTGACGGCAGGATGGGCATCGATGATGCCCATGGTTGCATAGAATCCGGGATAGGAGATTCCGAAGATACCGGCTTTTCCGTTGTTGTGGGGTACGTTTTTAATCAGCCAGTCGACAGTGTCCCAGGTGTCTGTTGTTTCGTCGGTGTCACTGCTTCCCTTCTTGACGGGTATATAGGGCCGGATGTCTTCAAAGAGACCTTCGCTCATATACTTCCCCCTCACATCCTGAAAGACCATGATATATCCTTCGTCCATGTATCTCGAATAGAGCTGGACAAAGTAATTGAAGTTGTCCGGCCCTGACGGTTCACTGTTGTAAGGAGTCCTCATGATAAGGATGGGATGCGCAACCGAGGTATCCTTCGGGGTGTATATCGAGGTGAAGAGCCTGACACCGTCACGCATCTCAATATATGTCTCCTCCTTTTCATAACTCTGTCTCAGTGCAGCGGCGCTGCCGGGCAAAGGTTTGATCGGGTCCCTGCCAAAGAGTATACTGAACTTCCGGCCTCCCTGTTCCAGGGAACCATCAATCAGGGTATATGACGGATCCACCTGGCCCTTGTATTTCAGGCCTGCTCCAGCATGGGTGAATACAAACTCGGGATAAGTGAATTCTGTGGTGGTGGATGGTATGCCGAATGCACCCTGGTCAGGACTGTCCCAGGTGGAGGTATAGCCCTGGTCGGTGGCTGTGACGTGTACCGATATCCTCAATTTGATACCCTGAAGGTCTGCCACCCCGTGCCAGTCGCCCTCAATCGACTGAGAAAGGGCGAATGGTGAGCATAACAGCATAATGGCAATAACAGTAGCAAATAATCTCCAGGTTCGGGTTGTTTTCATTTCTGTATGAATTAAGGTTGGGAAATAGTTATTCTGACGGATCATGGCATCAGGCAAAAACGATGATGAACGAAAAGGTTTACAGATGAAAGACCTCTTCCTCTATGGCAGTGCTGCACAGGAAGCGAAAAAAATCGGGGCAACGCTGTTGCCCCGACAGGAATTTCAATTTATGTGGTCACAAGTGGTTACAGGACCACAACCATGTATCTTGATCCCTCCCAGAACCTGGCCGGATCTGTTACTGTCAGGGTAACTGTTTCGGCATCGGTGGTGGTCAGCTGATAGCTGCCTGAGGGATGGATAGAGATAAACTCCAGTTTATCGATGGTACTCTTGAGTGGAAAGGTTTTCTTTTCTCGTATGTCAATTTTCTCCATACTGCTGCTGCTAAGTGAAGGAGACAGCACCATCACCCTTCCCAGGAAGCCCAGGAAACCACCGGTTTTGGTGATGACATTCCCGCTTATGAGCTCATCCTTAGTTCCTGCAACGTACCATGCAGTGTTCAGGTTACCTGTCATCTCGCTGATGGTAGCCTCCATCTCGCTGTTCTTGCCTGTCAGGGTTTCAATGTTTGCGGTCTGTTCTTCGATGGTAGAGGAAAGTTGTGCGCTCTTCTCATTCAAAACGTTGATCAGGCTGTCTTTCTGCTCTGCAAGGACCCTGAGTTCTGCCACCTCCTCTTCAAGTGTCTTCACCCTGGCATTAACGGTGTAATACCGACTTCTCGCAGACTGGTATTTCTGCTCTGTCTCCTCCATCGAGGCGGTAATCTCTGCTATTGCTCTCTCGAGTCTGGCCGGCAGCTCGCCGGTAGCGGCCTGCTCTCCGGACTCCTGCCCGAGCAGTGCACTGAGCTTTGCGTCAGCATCGCTCATTACTGAGAGGTACTCTTTCATTGTTGAGTCGCTCTTTGCAAGCTGACTGATCAGATCCTGTTTTTCAGCTTCAATCTGTTCCGACATTGTCTTGTACTTGCAGCCGGTGAGACTGAGTACAGCCATGATAAGGATTAATGCTTTGATAGTTTTCATCTCTATTGGTTATTATGGTTTGACGGTTATAATTGAACGTAAAATACTAAATTTCCGGAAAAGAAGCAATTTTTTAATACATCTGCCTAATGAAAGTGAGAGGATTAAGGTGCTGTAAACATATTTTTCAATAATTTTTACCTAAATTATGCCGGTAAAATGACAATCATTAATACCTGATAACATGAAAGCCTTAAACCTATTTCTTGCAGCAGCTATTGCTTTAATTTTGAGTTCCTGTGCTACTACCGTAAAATTCCCGGTCTCGCAGCTTGCTCCGGCAGCGGAAGGATCAACGAAGATCAAACAGGATAAAAACGGGAATTACAACATCACGGTAAGGGTCAATTACCTTGCAGACGCTGAGCGGCTCAATCCACCGCGAAGCCAGTATATTGTATGGGTAGAGAAGGATGACGGCTCCTTTCAGAATATCGGTATTCTTGTCAGCGACAGGCTGAACAAGGCCAAACTGGAGACCACCACTCCCTTCCCGCCTTACCGGATTCTCATCACCGCTGAAGATGAGGGTGC
>JAVEXM010000023.1:0-30427 GCA_034004025.1 Bacteroidales bacterium | reverse complement strand
GGCAGTGGTCCCGGATGCGTTTCCGGCAGCTGCTTCAGATATGGGGATCCTGAGCATCTGGCCCGCCTGGATACCATTGGCGGGAATCACATTCTCACGTGTTATGGCATCAATGGTCACCCGGTAAGCCCTGGAGATGGAGTAAAGTGTCTGACCCTTCTGCACCTCATGCATGAAGAAGGCCCTGCCCGAGGAAATGACCCTTTCATTTGATACCTGAACAGGCACCTGTGCACATATCTTTATAGGTGCCAGCAGGGCTACTGTCAGTGCCATCACCGGCAAAATGCGTGTCGCAGTCATATCATCTCTGTTTTGAGGTATAAAGGTAATATTTTCATATAAACGCGCCCCCTGCCCTTTAAACTTATTGGCGCAACAGTTGTTAAGGATTGTGACTGACCATAATAAATAACTTTATATGAACAGTGTGCGAAGAGCAACAAGCCTTCTCCGGAATGAATACCACGGAACCGGCATTAACCCCGGTGATTTTGCAGAAGATCCGATTCTCCAGTTTGAGAGATGGATGGAGGATGCCATCACAAATAATGTAAAGGAGCCCAATGCAGTACACCTGGCAACGGCAGACGCCGAAGGCAGGCCATCGGGAAGAATTGTCCTGCTGAGGGATTTCAGCATGAAGGGCTTCTCCTTCTTTACCAATTACAGCAGCAGGAAGGGCGAGGAACTGGAACAGAACAACCACGCCGCAATGACATTCTTCTGGAATGAGCTCTACCGTCAGGTCAGAATCGGAGGTAAGGTTTACAGGCTACCCGCAGAAGAATCGGATGCCTATTTCAGAAGCAGGCCACGGCAGAGCCAGATAAGCGCCTTTGTATCACAGCAGAGCAGGGAACTGGAGAACAGGGAACTGCTTGAGAGAATGGCTGCTGAAGCAGAGGAGAAGTACCGCGACAACCCTGTCCCCCGACCCGAAAACTGGGGCGGATATTATCTTGTGCCGGAATATGTTGAATTCTGGCAGGGACGCGAGCAACGCCTCCATGACAGGGTCAGGTATCAAAGAAGAGACGGTGACAGCGTCTGGACCATGACTCTTCTCTACCCTTAGAATATCATGCCGGTATGTATGGAAAACAATGATTACCTTTAAAGTGTAAATGAATAAAACGACAGTGAATGGCCGAACATATCGTAAAAATTATCAGCACAGACGACCTCACTCATGATGTAAAAAGATTCCGGGTGGAGAAACCCTCAGGATACACATTCGTGCCGGGACAGGCTACGGACCTCTCGGTTAACACTCCGGAGCTGAAAAACAAAAAGAGGCCCTTTACCTTTACCGGACTGAACAGTGATCCTTATCTTGAATTTATCATCAAGATCTATCCGTCACACAACGGCGTGACGAAGGAGCTTGACAGCCTTAAGCCGGGCGACGAGCTGATTGTCAGGGATGTGTGGGGTGCAATCACCTACCAGGGCAAGGGAGTCTTTATCGCAGGAGGAGCAGGCATAACACCCTTCATCTCCATCTTCCGGGATCTGGAGTCACGCGATGAGATCGACGGCAACATGCTGATATTTGCAAACAAGACGGAAGCCGATATCATTCAGCCGGAGGAGTTCCGGAAAATGCTGGGCGACAATTTCATCAACATTCTTTCTGAGGAAAAATTGAGTAAATATCCTCATGGCATGATCAGCGAGGAGTTCCTCAGATCAACTGTCGGCAATTTCAACAGGAAGTTCTACCTATGCGGCCCTCCTCCGATGATGAATGCCCTGAAGGGGCAACTGGCAAGCCTTGGCGTCGGCAAGGAAGCCCTGACCGTTGAATTCTGATACCCCCCCGGCATCCAGTACGGCATAAGAACCGTCAATCGAGCTCTGTTCCTTATGTGAATAGAGTGTTTATAAGTCGTATGATGTCAGACTTTGGATGAACTGGTGAAATGAATAATTTTAAAGTGTTATTCAGACACCTATGACATCGCTTGAAAGCCTGAAAAATCTTGTCCTCGCTCCCTATATTCTGAAAGCCACTGCACTGATCAGCGTGCGAAGAGAAGTAGGCGGAAACCAGTTCCGGCACTGCTTCTCCACTCTGGGCATCCTCCTTGATTATAAGTTCTACACCAACAGTGTCCTGCTGAAGGCATCGCTGCTTCACGACCTGCTTGAAGACATGCCCGACACCCAGGTGGACGAGATAAGATGGATAGACGGTGAAGGCACGGCTGTGGTCGACCTGGTGCTGGAGGTGACCAGGAGAAAGGATGAGAGCAAGGAGCAGTATCTGCAGCGTGTACTGGAGACAGGGTCAGAAAATGCCCATCTGCTCAAGTGCGCTGACAGGATCAGCAATCTCACCGATCTGCACCGTGATACACAGTCGGAACAGAAGATCTCAGACTATCTTGATCAGACCGAGAAGTATGTCCTGCCCATGGCAAGGCTTGTCAATGCTGATATGCTCATTGAGCTGACAGACCTGGTGGCAAGGCGCAGGAGAATACTGCGTATACTCGAAAATGACAGAAACTGCCCTGAAGCGGATAACGGCTGATATCTTACTCTCCCGGTCAGCCCAGAAGTTGCTTTACTTTTGCCGATATTTCCCGTCCGTCTGCCCTGCCTGCCAGTTCTTTTGCAGCGACGCCCATGACCTTGCCCATGTCTGACGGCGTCTGGGCTCCCACGCGGGCAATGGCAGAATAATTTTTATCCGTTAACATAGCCGCACTCCTTAAGTGCCTGCTCAACAGAGGCCGCCGTCACAAGTATGTCCCCGGCAGTGACCGCGCCCATATGGCCGACACGGAAATATTTATCTTTCATCTCCGGCAGTAGTCCTCCGGCGAGTATCACATCTGATGCAGCTATCTCCTTCATAAAGGCTGCCGCACTCACTCCTTCAGGGTAAAGGGGCGCCGAGAGGGTGCCGGCGCTCACCTCTTCACTTACAGGTATCATCTTTAATCCCAGGTTCTTCATTGCCTCCCGGAAAGACTTTCCAAGGCGCCGGTGCCTGCTGAACCGTGCCTCCATGCCCTCCTTCAGTATCAGCCCGAGACTTACTTCAAGTCCGCATACAAGGTTGACTGCCGGAGTGCCGAAATAGGCAGGACGGCGTGCCTCGTATGCCTTCATGACCGGCAGCCAGTGCGTCCAGTCGCAGTAATAGCTCCCTGCAGGGCTCTTTCGCTCTCTCCATGCCTGCATCGCTCTCTCCGAGACAACCATCAGGGCCAGTCCCGGCGGCACGCCCACAGCCTTCTGCGATGCCGTAAGCACCACATCGATCTTCCATTCATCCTGCCGAATCTCCTCCCCGGCAACGGAACAGACACCATCAAGGATAGTCAGCACACCGTATTTCTCTCCCAGCCTCCCCAGAGGCTCCGGGTTAACCCTGACGGCCGTGGAGGTGTCGACATGGGTAAAGGTCATCACCTTATACTGCCGGTGCTTCAGCTCCGCCTCTACCTCCTGCGGTCTCACGACATCTCCGGCAGGAGCAGTGAGCAGCGTAACATCAGCACCGTATCTCTTAAGCAGTTCGGCGTATCTCACCCCGAAATATCCCGTGGATACCACCAGGGCCCTGTCGCCGGGCTCCACCAGGTTGGATCCTGCCATATCCATGGCCAGCGTGCCGGTGCCGGCCATTATGAAAGGCTGTCCTGATGGCGCCAGCCATACCTCCCTCATCATCTCAAGGGAGTGGCCGAATGATTCAATAAAGTCGGGAGCCACATGGCTTGTGGTAGCCATTCCCACTGCCTGCATTACAGCAGGTTCAAATTCTATCGGTCCCGGTATCATTAACAATTTTCTTCCCTTCATCTCAATATCTTTTAAATGTTCTTAAATGCCATTACTCTTTTATCATTCACCATCTCAATAATATCTCTCCTGACCTCCTCGCTGACGGGTAGCAGGGGTCTGCGCACCGGTCCGCCGTACAGCCCGAGATGATCCATTGCTGCCTTCAGGGCGGGGACACCCCACCGGGAGGTGACGGCAGAATTGAGAGCGATGGCGGCATGCTGCATCATGCGGGCCTTTGCCATGTCACCGGCAAGAAAGGATTTATATATCACAATACAGTGCTCAGGCGCGATGTTGGCCAGTGCGAGGATTCCCCCTGCCGCACCTGTGGCAAGGGCCGGCAGCAGGAACCCTGCCCCGCCGGCCAATACCTGAAATTCACCTGCTGTGGCATGGAGAACCTCTCCCATCTTGACGACATTGCCGCCCGATTCCTTCAGCCCGATGATATTGGGATGCCCGGCCATTGCAATTATCGCCTGTGCGCTCATGTCTATCCCGGTATTGGCCGGCATGTTGTAGACCACAACCGGCACGGGTGAGGCATCCGCCACGGCATGATAGTGTCTTACCAGCGCCTGATCACTCATCTGTCCCCTGTAATATGAGGGACATATCACCAGCACAGCGTCAGCACCTGCCGAGGCTGCATCCCTGGTGAGCCTGATTGTTTCGCGTGTCGACTGCCCTCCGGTACCGGCGAGCAGCAGTTTGCCCGGAGGCATTGCCGCCCTGGCAGCAGCTACGGCCTCGTGCTTTTCAGATTCCGAGAGCATGACCTGCTCTCCGTTGGATCCCAGAACCAGGATACCGCTCAGATCATAACGGGAGAGGGCTTGAATATTAAATCTTATCTTTTCGGGAGAGAGGTTCTCCTCTTCATCAAACGATGCGGGCAGGGGTGGAAAAATACCTGACAGGTTTAATAATGTCATGATCAGCAGTTTGTTATTGTGATTCTTTGTTTGAACTGTAGGAATAGGGATAAGACCCGGGAGAGGTACCTCTCTCCCTGTCAGGGACGCGACCCATCCGGAACTCCAGCGTCCCTCCTGCCTTCAGCTGTGAATGGGTGACATAGTTGACATCCACCCTCTTGCGGTTCAGGGTCACCTCTTCCACAAAAACATTTTGAGGGCTGTTTCCCGGTGCCGTGATAAGCAGCTCGGTGCCGTCATCCAGAGTGACCGTTGCCTTCCTGAAGAGCGGTGAGCCCAGCACATACTCGCCGGTTCCCGGGGCCACAGGGTAGAAGCCCAGTGCGCTGAAGACATACCATGCCGAGGTCTGGCCGTTATCCTCGTCGCCGCAGTAACCGTCAGGGGTGTAGTTGTAGAGCCTGTCCATCACCTCCCTGACCCTCATCTGTGCCTTCCAGGGTTCGGGGGTGTAGTTGTAGAGGTAGATCATATGCTGCACCGGCTGATTGCCGTGGGCATAGTTGCCCATGTTCATCACCTGCATCTCCCGTATCTCGTGTATGGGAAAACCGTAATAGGAGTCGTCGTACAGGGGTGGCACGATGAAGACAGAGTCGAGCATCCGGGCCATCATCTCCGTTCCTCCCATCATCTCTGCCAGTCCTGCCACATCATGGAACACACTCCATGTATAGTGCCAGCTGTTGCCCTCAGTAAAGGCATCACCCCATTTGTAGGGGCTGAAGGGCGACTGGAAGGTGCCGTCGAGGTTTCTGCCTCTCATCAGCTTTCTTTCGGTGTCAAACACATTCCGGTAGTTCTGTGAGCGTTGCAGGAAGAGGTCAGCCTCCTCCTGCGGCCTGCCGAGCTCTGTCGCCAGCCGCCACAGGCACCAGTCGGCATAGGCATACTCAAGGGTTCGTGCCACATTCTCATTGATGCCCGCGTCATAGGGCACATAGCCCAGGCTATTGTAGTATTCTGCCCCGTATCTGCCAACGGAGTGCACCGGGCCATGTCCAGTGGTGTTCTTCACCAGCGCCTTCCAGAGGGTATCGATCTCATAGCCCCTTATACCTTTGAGATATGCGTCTGCGATAATGGAAGCGGAGTTGCTCCCTATCATGCAGTTGCGATGGCCCGGACTGGCCCATTCGGGCAGCCAGCCGCTCTCAAGATATGTATTCACCAGTCCCTCCATGATGTGTGAGCTCACCTCCGGATAGAGAAGCGTCACGAGGGGCATGGCTGCCCTGAATGTATCCCAGAAACCGTTGTCGGTGAAGAGCCTGCCCGGCAACACCTTGCCATTGTAGGGGCTGTAATGCACAATGGCACTGTCACGGTCATATTCGTAAAACATCCTGGGGAAAAGCAGAGTGCGGTAGAGGGCAGAGTAGAAGGTACGTGTCATGTCATCATCACCACCCTCAACCTTTATGCGTCCGAGTTCACTGTTCCATCTCTCCCGTGCTGCATTGCACACCGCATCGAAGTCCCGACCCCCGGTCTCACGCCCCAGGTTGAGGAGCGCCTGTTCCGGAGAAATGAATGAGGATGCTACCCTGGCAGTCACGGTATCTCCCCTTTGTGTGCGGAAGCCAGCCACAGCAATGGCATGACCGCCTTCGCCGCCGGCAGCGTCGTCCGTCATCGTGCCGTCAACCCACGAGGAAAAGAAATCAAACTGCCGGTCGAATTCAATGACAAACCAGTTGTGGAAGTTGTCAGGCACACCGCCGTGATTATTGCGGCAGTAACCTATGATCCTGTTTTCTTCCGGTATGATCCTGACCATTGATCCTCCGGGATAGGCATCAATAACCACTGATGAGGAGTCACTCTCCGGGAAGGTAAACCGGAAAAATGCGGATCTCTCGGTGGGAGTCACCTCAGCTGTAACATCCCAGTCGGCGAGGTAGACGCTGTAGAGGTATGGACGCGACACCTCTGCCTTGTGCGAGAACCATGAGGCGCGCTCCTCCCCGGTGATCCTGATGCCCCCGGTGACAGGCATCAGGGAGAAGGCTGCATAGTCATTGATCCACGGGCTGGGCTGATGTGTCTGCTTGATACCCAAGATTTTGTGATCATCATATGTATAAGCCCAGCCATCGCCGTTTTTCCGTGTCTGCGGAGTCCAGAAGTTCATCCCCCAGGGCAGTGCCACCGCAGGGTAGGTGTTTCCATGCGACAGAAGGTATTCCGAGTCGGTCCCCATCAGGGGTGATGCCAGGTCAGCAGGGAATGGTGCGCCCGCATCGCCCGGGGCAGGTCCGCAGGCGGAGGCAGCTGCAAGGAAGGCAGCAGTGATCACTATCCGGATTTTATCTTTCATACGGTACAGGTTGTTCATCACTTCTCTGTGGCCGGTCCACCCGGTAATGCGGATCGCCGGGCCTGTAAAAATAGGTTTTTAAACCGAATACCCTGCTCTTTTCACTGCGGATCCACATCGGCGTGAATACGCAGCAAACCCTCTCTCGGCATCCTGAGTTCATCCTCCACCGCCTTGCGGATGACCTCTTTTACCCGTGCAGGAGAGAGGGCGCTTCCTATCTTGATCATGATGGTCTTTATATACCACTTCTGCACCTGTCTCACCGCCGGAAACTCAGGACCCAGGACATGGCCGCCGAGGTGACGGCGAAGCTCTCCGGCCAGTCGCGCTGAGGAGAGATCCAGCTCTTCAGTATCGCGGTGCCTGATAAATATCCTGATGATCTTTGTAAAGGGTGGGTAACCGAACAGCGACCGCTCTTCAAGCTGGGTGGAGCACATCGTTTTATAATCATGTTTGAGCACCTGTCGCAGGATGATATGGTTAGGGTCTGCTGTCTGTATGATGACCCTGCCCCTGCGTGTCCGGCGCCCGGCCCTGCCGCTCACCTGTTCCATCAGCTGAAAGCTGCGTTCAAAGGCCCTGAAATCAGGGAAGTGCATCATATTGTCGGCATCGAGGATCCCCACCACGGTGAGTCTCTCAAAGTCGAGTCCCTTCGAGATCATCTGGGTGCCGATCAGTATGTCGGTCTTTCCTGCGGCAAAGTCTGAGAGTATCGAGGCTGAGGCGGTGCGTTTCCTGGTGGTATCCTGGTCCATCCTTGATACCGTGGCTGAAGGGAATAGCAGCCTGATCTCCTCCTCTATCCTTTCGGTGCCGAATCCTTTTGTAGTAAGTGTTTCAGAACCACACTCCGGACAGACGGAGGGAAGCCTGACGCTCTTGCCGCAATAATGGCACACCAGGCGGCCGAGGCTCTTGTGGTAGGTATAACTGACGGAGCAATTGGTGCACCCCGGCACCCATCCGCAGTCGGGGCACATCAGGTAGGGAGAGAACCCCCTGCGGTTCTGGAACAGTATCACCTGTTCGCCGTTGTCCAGGGCTTCTGCAACAGCATCGAGCAGGCGCTGTGAGAAATGGGACGGTGGCTTCCCTTTCCTTGCGGGGAAGCGGGTGTCAGCGATGATCATCTCAGGCATCAGCACCTCACCGTGGCGGGTCATCAGCTCAGCAAGCCCGTACCTGCCGGCCGTGGCGTTATAATAGCTCTCCAGCGACGGCGTGGCCGAGCCCAGCAGAGTCTTGCCCCCGTGTATCCTTGAGAGCATCATTGCTGCATCGCGGGCATGATACCGGGGCGCAGGATCATACTGCTTGTATGATGAGTCATGCTCCTCGTCAACGATGATCAGACCCAGGTCGGTGAACGGCAGGAAGAGCGATGAACGCACGCCCAGCACCGCCCTGAGGGCACCGGACTGTACCCTGCTCCACACATCCCGGCGTACCGCCGGTGTGAGGCGCGAGTGGAACACCCCTATCCCGTCGCCAAAGTGTCTCTTCAGCCTTTCAATGATCTGGGTGGTAAGGGCTATCTCGGGAAGCATATAGAGTACCTGCCGGCCGCGGGCGAGCTGCTCCTGCATCAGGTGGATGTAAAGCTCCGTCTTGCCGCTGGAGGTGACTCCATGGAAGAGCACAACATCATGCTCACGGTAGAGATCCTTTATTCTTTCGTATACCTTCTCCTGTGCCGGGCTCAGCTGGGCGGGCATGATCACCTCACCCTCATATGCACTCTTCCTGCTGCCCCTTCTTTTAGCCGGGCCTCGGCCGGGCAGGTCATCCGCCGAGGGTATGGCAGCCTTCATGGCTTCACCCGGGTATGCCATGTAGTAATCTGATATCCAGAGTATAAAGTCTGTAAGTCGTTCATGGATGCAGGCCTCATCAGCAAACAGCTCAGCTATCTCCCTGGGGGTGAATCCTTCCGGCGGGCTCTCATGCAATCTGACCACCAGCCCGGTGGTGCACCTGCTCTGACCGAAGGGCACGGTCACCAGGCTTCCGCGACGTACCTTTCCGCTCATCGAAGGCGGGATAAGATAGGTGAAAGTGCCGGCAAGGGCAACGGGTATGATCAGATCTGCGTATTCTTTTGTCATTTTTTGTACTGTAGCAATTGCCCTTGCCGGGCACCGTTGCCGGGCCGGCAGGCATACTTCAGCGGAGGCGGTAAAACTGCGCTTACTGTTAGCTCAGGGCATTCCTTACCTTCCCGGCTGCATCGGTGAATGTAGAGGCGGCTATGACCTTCAGCCCGGAACCGTCAATCAGCTCCCTGGCCTCGGTGGCGTTGGTGCCCTGCAGCCTGACGATGACCGGAACGCTGATATTACCAATGGTCTTGTAAGCCTCGATGATTCCTGCCGCCACCCTGTCGCACCTGACGATTCCGCCGAAGATGTTGACCAGTATGGCTTTGACGTTGGGGTCTTTCAGTATTATTCTGAACCCTGCCTCAACGGTTTTGGCATTTGCGCCGCCGCCCACATCAAGGAAATTGGCCGGTCTTCCTCCTGAGAGCTGTATCAGGTCCATTGTTGCCATAGCCAGTCCTGCGCCGTTGACCATACATCCGACGTCTCCGTCGAGCTTGACATAGTTGAGACTGCTTTCCGAGGCCTCCACCTCGGTGGGGTCTTCCTCATTGAGGTCGCGCATGGAAGCCAGATCAGGATGACGGAAGAGAGCATTGTCATCAAGCGTCACCTTGCAGTCGACCGCCAGTATCCTGTCGTCGCTTGTCTTGAGAAGAGGATTGATCTCGATGAGCGAAGCATCTGAACTGATGAAGGCATCCCACAGTCCACCGAGGAACCGGGTCATCTCCTTGAAGGCCTTACCCCGCACTCCCAGGTTAAAGGCTATGATCCGCTTCTGGAAGTCGTGCAGACAACAGGTGGAATCAACAGGCTCCGTGAAGATAGCCTCCGGCTTCTTCTCCGCCACCTCTTCAATATCCATTCCTCCTTCTGTTGAATACATGAAGACATAGGTTCCTCTCCTGCGGTCCAGCAGTATAGACATATAAAACTCCCTGATATCTGATTCTCCCTCATAATATACATCCTGGGCGATCAGCACCTTTCGCACCTGTTTCCCTGCCGGGCCGGTCTGGGGTGTCACCAGAGTCATGCCGAGCATCCGTGACGCCACCTCTGCTGCTTCAGCAGGTGAGCGGGCAATCTTCACTCCCCCGCCCTTACCCCGGCCACCGGCATGTATCTGTGCCTTGATGACAAAGATCTCTGTTCCGAATTTTTTCTTAAGCTCTTCTGCCACAAGCAAAGCCTGTTCGGCAGTTTCAGCTACAAACCCTTCCTGCACCGGCACACCGTGAGACTGAAGAATTGATTTTCCCTGGTATTCGTGGATGTTCATGACAAGTTATCTGATAATTTCGGTTCTTTGAGATGCCACATGATTGAGGAAGGTAATTTACTCATTTTTATAATTATTTTCGTCAAAATTTTATTCCATGAGGAAGCTGACAAATGATGAGCTGAACCGCAAGAGCGTGAATGAATTCCGCTCTTCATCGAAGTCGCCCTTCATCGTGGTTCTCGACAATGTAAGGAGTCTCAACAATGTAGGTTCGATATTCAGGACAGCAGACGCCTTTATAGTTGAGGCTGTATGGCTGTGCGGCATCACTGCCACGCCGCCGCACCGTGAGATACACAAGACGGCGCTGGGAGCCACAGAATCAGTGGAGTGGAAGTACTGTGAGAGTGCTGCCGCTGCAGCCAGGGAACTGAAAGAGGAAGGCTACAAAATCATCTCCGTTGAACAGGCTGATGAGGCGGTGCCACTTGACGCCTTCGAGGTCAGGGAGGGTGAAAAATATGCACTGGTTTTCGGGCATGAGATAAGGGGTGTCAGCGAGGAGGTGGTTGAGATGTCTGACAGCTGCATTGAGATACCGCAGTACGGCACCAAGCACTCATTCAACGTGGCTGTCAGTGCCGGGATAGTCCTGTGGGAGCTTGCCGGCAGGGTCAGCCGTGACAGGTAAAAGACGTGCCTGCGCTCTTGCTCCGGGGGTCAGCCGGGCACACTAAAAAACCCCGCCTGCATCTCTGCCGGCGGGGTCTCTTTTTTTAAGCCTGTGCTTTATTACTTTGTCACTGCGATGAATGTGTCATCGAGGAAGTATTTTGCAAACTCGAGATCGGTCATTGCATAGTTCTTCCAGTCGCTGTTGTAGCCAATAGCTTCACGGAGACCGTTGATCACACCGTCCTTGTCGTCATTGCGTGCAGCAATAACAGCCTTGAGGTATGAGGGTGCACCGCACTTGCAGGGAGGAACCGATGCCATGGTTGTCTGTGCCTTGTTGACGTCTCCCTTGAGGAGCTGTGCAAGAGCAAGGTTCATGGAGGGCTCGTCACCGAGGTAGTTGACTGCCTGGTCATACCTGCCCTCATGGATGGCCACGGTGCCAAGTCCGAACTTCGACTCGGGAGTGGCGGCTGTCATTGAATTGAAATACTCTGCAGCGGCTGTGTAGTTGCCATTCAGCAGCTCCACAAAGCCCATGTTGCTCTTTACATTGTCGTCGTTCTTGATAGCTTTTGCCTTTTCAAGAGCTTCCATAGCCTCATCGGCCTTGCCCATATTCAGGTAAGCCCAGCCAATGTTATTCCATGCCCTCAGGCACTTGGGTTCCTTCTCGGCAGCCATCTTGTAATACTTGAGCATCTCGTTCACATCTTCGGTAAGTGTTGCGGCATAGAGAAGCTGCTCCAGGCTGAGAACCGAGGCATCACCGTTTATTGCAGCGAGTATCTCCTCATCGCTGAGGCCTATCAGGTCAACATCAACGGTGAACTTGGATCTCCTGAGCTGGGGAAGGATCTCATCAGCCAGAGCCTCATAGGCAGATGACATGTTCTTGATCTCCTGTTCGCGGACGACAGGATCCTGGTACATTGAGAGTACTCTCAGGATAAGCTCCTTGTCGGCGATTGACGACTCCTGAACGAGGGTCTTGAAACCATCCCAGTCTTCAGGGGTTGTCTTGGTTGCGAAGAACTGAGCAAGCTCGGGAACTTTGCCGTACTCTTTCTGAAGATATTTTTCAGCTGCTTTGCCCCTCTGTTCTGCCAGTCTCTCGTTGAGTGTAAGAGGACCGTCGGGAGAGGCATATGAACTGGCTGTAACGCCCTTCACTGCCATTCTCTCGTTCTGCATTACAAGAGCAATATAATCTTTCAGTGCCTGGATATCCTCTGATTTCAACTCGGCTGACCTGATGTCAGACCTGTTGATGACATAGAGGATGTCAGCCATCTTCTGTTCGGGAACTATACGCTGATATTTGTCTTTCAGCACGATTGGCTTGGCATGGTCTTCAGCCAGTGTGGATGTGGCAATCACGCCGTCAGCCAGTTTTATGGGATCAAAGGCCAGTGTTTTGTCTTTTTTGGAAGCCTCTACGCGAAGCATGAATTCTGACACCTTCATCTCAGGTATGTAGTCGACATCACCTGACCAGCTGATGTTACCGCCAGTCCAGCTGACCGTCTTGTTATTTGCCTGAACAAGCTCACCCTGAGCATAGAGCAGCTCATCAAAGACTGTCTCACCACCTTCATAAGTAAGAACAGGGGTGATCTTCAGTGTGGTTTTCTTGTCAAAGTACTTCTCAGGATAGGTGGCTTTTACCTGAGCGGCAACAATACCTCCGTGAGTCTCAAGGACCTGGGGAGTAATCTCGTAATTGACAAGATTGGCGTTCTTCTTCATCTTCTCAAGACTGCTGCAGCCTGACATTAGAACAGCAGCAAGCAGAATGACAAAAAGTCTGGTGAAATTTTTCATAATTTGCTTTTTATTAGTTGCGATCAGTTTCTGTGTATAATAACAATTATACGATAATTTATTATTTGGTTGCAAATTTAAGATAATTTTTAGTCTTTAACTGCAATTCATAGATTAAAAAATCAGAAAATGCGGAGATTGATGCCCTGTTTCAGAGGCTCATGGAATATCATTTCGGTTATTTTATCGTAATCTGCACTGTTTAGCACGAAATCGATGTTGGCGATATCGAGCACGAGGTATCTGTTGTCAGGATTCTGTCTGAAGAAATTAAAGTAGCTCTCCTGGATCCCTGCCAGATATTCAGCTGTGATGCTTTTCTCATAGTCCCTGCCTCGCATAGCTATGTTTTTCAGGAGTCTGTCTGTCGGCACATGCAGGTAGACATAGAGGTCAGGCTTTGGCAGGGAGCTGTAAATTATGTAAAATATCTGCCTGTAGAGGTTGAACTCATCCTCCTCAAGAGTTTTTGAAGAGAAGACGAGTGACTTCATAAAGTAGTAGTCGGAGACGGTAAAGTTCAGGAAGAGATCCTGTTCAACAAGCTCCTCCTTCAGCTGCCGGTACCTGTCAGCCAGGAATGACAGTTCGAGGGGGAAGGAGTAGCGTGAGGGATCCTGGTAGAATTTAGGCAGGAACGGATTATCGGCAAAACGCTCCAGGATGAGCTTGGCGTTGTATTCTTTGGCAATCATGGAGGCCAGTGTGGTCTTGCCCGCGCCTATGTTCCCCTCGATGACGATATAATTGTACCTGATAGCCTCCATTTGTTTCCCGTTGCAATCAGCATCAAAAATAGGTATTGACTGTAACAATACAAAAGGAAGAGGCCCGCAAACTGCGAGCCTCTTCCTTTATTTCGAAAATTCAGCAGGAAACTGCTGACGTACTATCGGTTGTCATCCCTCCTGCGGTCACCGGAGCGGCGGTCACCGCGGTCACGGTCATGTCCGCCTCTGCCACCATCGCGTGAGCCATGGTAATCCCTTCTTTCGGAATGTTCGCGCTTCGGGGGCTCAACATAACCTTCAGGCTTGGGTATGAGGGGCTTGCGTGAGAGCCTCAGCTTGCCGGTCTTCTGATCTACCTCTATGAGCTGCACCTCAACCATGTCGCCCTCCTTAAAGAGCTCCTCAACGGTACCCACCTTCTTCCAGTCCATCTCTGAGATATGGAGAAGGCCATCCTTGTTTGGCAGTATCTCGACAAAGGCTCCGAACTGGGTTATGGTCTTCACCTTGCCGGTATATACCTTGCCCACCTCAGGCACTGCGCATATCGCGTTTATCCTGTCGAGGGCAGCCCTGATCACCTCATAGTTCTCGCCGAAGACATCGACCATACCCTGGCCGTTGGTCTCCTCTATTACTATCGTAGCTCCCGTTGTCGCCTGGATATCCTGGATTATTTTACCTCCGGGACCGATCACTGCGCCTATCATCTCCTTGGGAATGTAAATTTTCTCGATCCTCGGTGCATGTGGCTTGAGTTCCGGCCTCGGTTCGGCTATTGTCTGTTCCATTATGTCAAGGATATGCAGCCTTCCCTTGCGGGCCTGCTCGAGAGCCTGCTTGAGCACCTCGAATGAGAGGCCGTCGACCTTGATGTCCATCTGTGTGGCTGTGATGCCGTCACGTGTGCCGGTGACCTTGAAGTCCATGTCGCCGAGGTGGTCCTCATCCCCGAGGATGTCCGAGAGGATTGCGAATTTCTTCCCGTCCTTGTCGGTGATCAGCCCCATGGCGATGCCTGAGACCGGTTTGGCGAGCTTGATGCCGGCATCCATCAGCGCCATTGTGCCGGCACACACGGTGGCCATTGATGATGAGCCGTTGGATTCAAGTATGTCTGATACAATTCGTATTGCATAGGGATTTGTATCTTCCGGCGGCATCATATTCTTCAGCGCCCTGTGAGCCAGGTTGCCGTGGCCTATCTCCCTGCGGCTGGTGCCGCGTGCAGGCCTGGCTTCACCCGTGGCAAAGGGTGGGAAGTTATAGTGCAGGGTGAATTTCTCCGATCCCTGTTTCAGCACCTCGTCAATCATCTTCTCATCGAGCTTGGTACCCAGGGTGACGGTAGTGAGTGACTGTGTCTCACCCCTGGTGAAGATGGCTGAGCCATGAGCTGCAGGCAGTGGGTCTACCTCGCACCAGATAGGACGTATCTCATCGAGCTTACGGCCGTCGAGCCTCTTGTGCTCATCGAGTACAAGACGGCGTGCCGCCTCCTTCTCTACATCATGGAAGTACCTTTTGACCAGCATTTCATTGACCGGCTCCTCTTCGGTGTACTGTGCGAGAAACTCAGCCCTGATGGCGTCAAAGCCTTCACTGCGGCTCTTCTTGTCAGAACCGCTGGCAGCGAGTGCATAGCACCTGTCATATGTCTCATCCCATACCTTCTTTCTCAGATCCTCATCATTAACCTCATGGCAGTACTCCCTCTTCACGGTTGACCCCACCATCTCTGCAAGCTCCTTCTGTGCAACACACTGTATTTTTATTGCCTCATGAGCAATGCGCAGCGCCTCAAGCATGACATCCTCAGATACCTCCTTCATCTCGCCCTCAACCATCATGATGTTCTCATATGTGGCTCCGACGATTATATCGAGATCGGCGCTCTCAACCTGCGTGAAGGTGGGATTGACGATCAGTTCGCCGTTTACCCTTGCCACCCTCACCTCGGATATGGGCCCGTGGAACGGTATGTCCGACACTGCCATAGCAGCCGATGCGGCCAGTCCTGCCAGCGAGTCAGGCATGATATCCTTTTCTGCCGATATGAGGTTGATGGTTACGAACACCTCAGCGTGAAAGTCGTCGGGAAAGAGCGGACGAAGCACCCTGTCAACCAGGCGGGAGACCAGAATCTCATTGTCACCCGGTCTCGCCTCCCTCTTGAGAAACCCGCCGGGGAAACGGCCTGTAGCCGCATACTTCTCCTTGTACTCAACGGAGAGAGGCATGAAGTCTGTGTCCTCCTTCGCATCTTTGGCAGCTACAACCGTAGCCAGGAGCATGGTCTTGCCCATCCTTACAACTACTGATCCGTCAGCCTGCTTGGCAAGCTTGCCCGTCTCAAGTACTATTGACCGGCCATCG
Organism: Bacteroidales bacterium; assembly: GCA_034004025.1. Classification (GTDB taxonomy): domain Bacteria; phylum Bacteroidota; class Bacteroidia; order Bacteroidales; family VadinHA17; genus SR-FBR-E99. The sequence continues at coordinate 14,423 of JAVEXM010000023.1, read as the reverse complement.
CCAAGGTCAATGCTTTTTTCAATCAACTTATACATTTACTGCTAATTATTATTACGGGATAAATGATAGGGGAGAGTCCTCTCCGAAAACTAAAAAAGGCAACCGTAATTGCCTTTCTAGTTTATTTGCGCAGGTTCAGTGCCTTGATGATCTCACGGTACCTGCTGATATCCTTGTCCTTCAGGTAATCGAGCAGACGCCTTCTCTTGCCGACCAGCTTTATCAGCGACCTCTGAGTGCTGAAATCCTTTTTGTTCCGCTTCAGATGTTCGGTGAGATGAGCGATCCTGTAGGAGAAAAGTGCAATCTGACCCTCAGCACTGCCTGTGTCCATCTCTGAAGATCCGAATGTCTTGAAAAATTCCTGTTTCTTCTCCGTTGTCAAATACATATCCTTATCCAATAGATTGTTAATAAATTCTCCAATTTTGGATCGCAAAGATACAACTCTTATTTGTAATATTTCAAACAATTTGAAGAAAATTTTGCATTTGTCTACGGAATGAATATCTCCTCTTCCGGAACCTGTTTTTTCGGTCTGTCTCTGTATAATAGACGCAGTATCAAAAGAAAAAGTTGCGCGGCAGGTCGACTTTTTTCAACAGATATTTGTGCTTTTTCAACAACGGGGGGGGCCGCAGTTCAGGGTTCAAGGAAGAGGGAGCTGGACCTTCTGATCTTATGTCCCATGGCGATGAGTGCTGATCCTATCGCGCAGTCGAGGCACCGGTGGTTGCGGCACCGCAGGCTTCTCAGCTCCAGCAGTGCCTGGGAGGCGAAGGCCGACTCCGGTTTCAGTCCTGCTTTTGCAAAGTCTGCCATCACGCTGTTCTCTTCCGGGGGAAGTGAGTCGAGGATATCGATGGCCCTGTCGCACAACTCCTGCTGCTGCCTGATCTTTCCGCAGACAAAGAGCAGGGGTGCTACGGCGTTGATGATCAGCAGTTCAACCGACTGTTTGCCGGCGCGGCCTGCCGTGGAGGGGACCTCTTTACCAAACTGGTAGTGGCTGTTCCAGTATCCTGACGCGGTAACGCTCAGCATCGATCTCAAGCTGTCATTGTCGCGGCATTCGAGCACCCTGGAGAAGAGACCATCGCTGTGGCTGAGAAGGGCAGCCAGCTGTGAGAGCCTTACAGTAGGGAAGTTGGCAGGACGCAGCCGGTGGAACTTCCACAGCCAGCCGTCGACAGGCTGAAGCGAATACTTGGAGCGCAGCACCCGGTATTCCCTCGACAGAACAAGGTAGTATTCATCTTTCACCGCCTCTCTGAAGAGTGCCTCATCGAGGAGGCCTGCCGTTCCGAAGAGCAGCGCCTCCACCTGCAACAGGTTGTCTGAGTGCTTCCTGATGATCTTCAGCGGCAACCGGGAGGCAAGCATCTCAAAGGGATCGGTATTCACCCGGAAACCGAAATAACGCGAGACAAGCCTGTAGAGCGTCTCTTCCCAGTCATTGTCCGTTTTCACCATCATCTCCCTGATCTCGTTGCTTTTTCTCTGTAACCTCTCCACACCCAGTGACCAGAGCCAGTGCTTCACCATGAAACTGTCGGTCAAACCTATCAGTCCGCTGCATGGCAGGGGCGACGGATTATTTACAAAGTCAAGGTAATTCTCCCAGAGTGCCGGTTCATATCCCGGCCGCGCGGTGATCAGACGGCGTCCCGAGGCCGTATATACATCGGTATCCTCATTATGCACCAGATGCAGTATCACATTGTCATAGGCATGATCAGTGTGGTGACCGTGACGGTACCAGTCGGAGGCATTGACATGGATCTCAGTATTACCGGCCCACTCGGTGCCGCCTATGATAAGGCGCGTGCTGAAGAAATCAGGACCGGAATCACGGTTATAATCGCCCGGGTTGATCACCTCTATCTGTCCGGCCTCCCTGTCGCACAGGCTCCCGGCGTCAAAGAACCGGTTTTTCCACAGCCAGTGGAGGAACTCTTCTTTCATCATAGGATAGTTTATTTCTTTTGTATGATGGAACCTCCATATTCCACATTATCAATCAACTATGACAGCATGTGAAAACATCTGGAGGTTTCATGATCGGTATGTTTAGAAATGCAGCTTATCAAAGATAAAAACAAACCGGCACATGAACAAACAAACTGTGGCCCGGATGACCCGGAATAGTGGAATCAGTCAGAGGCAAAGAGACTATCTTTGCATTTCTGCTATTTCGGAAAATGTCAGACCAGAAACAAATTACATCAGGCTGGAAGAGGGTTTTTGCCATCATCTTCACAGGGCAGTTCTTCTCGACCCTGAGCAGCTATGTAGTTGGCTATGCAGTAATTTTCTGGCTCAGTATAGAGACAAGGTCGGCGGAGGTGCTGGCCTATGCCACTATAGCCTCACTCCTGCCCCAGATGGTACTGGGACTCTTTACCGGAGTGCTCGTTGACCGATGGAACCGCAAGCGCACCATGATCTTTGCCGACCTGTTCATTGCGCTCTGCACCCTGCTGCTGGCATCACTCTTCCGGATCACCGAGCCGAAGATCTTCTATGTATATCTCCTGTTGGTGTTGCGCTCGGCAGGGATGGCTTTCCACGTTCCGGCCATGCAGGCCTCGGTGCCACTGCTGGCACCGCAGGACAAACTGATGAAGATAGCGGGGATAAACAACATGATTCACTCTGTCAGCACCATCGCCAGTCCTGCCCTGGCAGCCCTTCTTATAAGCCTCTTCGAACTGCAGTGGATACTGCTTATCGATGTCGGGGGAGCAATCATAGGCATCTCCACACTGCTGATGGTCCACATTCCAGACCCGGAAAGGGAGGAGCGGGCCACTCCTCATATCGGCAGGGAGCTGCTGGAGGGACTGCGGGAGGTATACAGCAAGCCGGGGCTGTTGTGGCTGTTTATCCTTGCCCTGTCAGCAATGATCTTCATAATGCCGGTAGCTGCACTTTTCCCGCTGATGACGCTGGAGCACTTCAGGGGCACCACCTATATGATGAGCATCGTCGAGATAGCCTGGGGAGTGGGTATGCTTATCGGGGGAGCAATAATCGGGCACCGCCGTCTCAACAACTATAAGGTCGTTCTCATTAATATCACCTACCTGGTGCTGGGTCTCACCTTCATCTTCTCCGGGATCCTGCCACCCTCAGGATTTGCAATATTTGCTGCAATCACGGCTGTCGGAGGCATCACAATGACTATCTACTCCGGCTCCTTCACGGTGATCCTGCAGACCATGGTAGCACCTGCAGCGCTGGGAAGGGTTTTTTCAATCTATTCAAGTATCACACTGCTACCATCCATGATAGGGCTTCTGGCAACAGGATTCATAGCTGACGCAATTGGCATCGGCAATGCATTCATTATCGCGGGTTGCGGCATATCGGCACTGGGTGTTGCAGCATTCCTGCTTATCCCGCCGATCAGGCAGATGGTGAGGGCGGAGGTCAGGCAGTAGACAGTCGGCAGTCGAAATCAGTCGGCAGTCGGCAGTCGAAATCAGTCGGCAGTCGGCAGTCGGCAGTCGGCAGTCGGCAGTCAAAAATCAGTCGGCAGTAGTGATAAATTAAGAATTAAGAATTAAGAGGCATCTGCCTGGACTTCATATAAGAGCAAAAACTGACCTTCAGACCTTCAGACTTCAGACCTTTAACTTCTCCGCCAGGTGGCCGGCCATTTCCTGCTGAAGTTCGCGCGCCTTTTCTCCTGCCACCTCTGCGAAGCTTTCGCTGCTGTCGGCATAGATGATGCCCCGCGATGAGTTGACCAGCAGTCCGCACCGGTCGTTCATGCCATAGCGGACCACCTCCTCTAGGCTGCCTCCCTGGGCTCCGACACCAGGCACCAGGAGGAAGTGGGAAGGAACTATCTTCCGTATGTCGGCAAGCATCTCTGCCCTGGTGGCCCCGACAACATACATCAGGTTGTCGATGGTGCCCCATCTCTGGGAGAGAGTCAACACCCTCTCGAAGAGTCTTTCACCATTATCGTTGTGATACTGAAAGTCATCCGCCCCCCTGTTGGAGGTCAGGGCGAGGATTATCGCCCACTTGCCGGGGTACGAGAGGAAGGGGGTTATTGAGTCCTCTCCCATATAGGGAGCCACGGTCACGGCATGAAAGGGCATCTCGCTGAAGACACCCCGGGCATACATCTTTGAGGTGTTTCCTATGTCGCCGCGCTTGGCGTCAGCAATCAGGAAGAGTGTCGGGTCAAGCTTATGGATGTACCTGACGGTTTTGTCCAGGGCCGCCATGCCCCTGGTACCGTAGGATTCATAGAAGGCAAAGTTGGGCTTGAAGGCAACTGCATATCTGTGGGTTGCGTCAATTATCCGCCTGTTGAATTCAAAGATCGGGTCATCAGCATCTGCCACACAGTCGGGCATCCTTGTTATCTCAGGGTCGAGTCCGATGCAGAGAAACGATTTCTTTTCGATAATATGGTTATAGAGATCCTTCGAGTTCATGATGCGATTGTTAATATGAGCTCTCCTTCAGCCGCTCGGCATTCTCGGCCATCTGCAGCTTGTCGAGGAGCTCCTGTATATTGCCGTCGAGAACCATCGGCAGGTTGAAAAGAGTAAGGTTGATCCGATGATCGGTGACCCTTCCCTGGGGGTAGTTGTAGGTACGTATCTTGGCCGACCTGTCGCCGGTGGAGACCATGGTCTTGCGCTTGTGGGATATCTCATCAAGATACTTCTGGTATTCGAGGTTGTAAAGCCTGGTACGCAGCTCGCGCATTGCCTTCTCGAGGTTTTTTATCTGCGACTTCTCATCCTGACAGGTGACCACCAGTCCTGTAGGCACGTGTGTAAGCCTGATGGCCGAATATGTTGTGTTGACGCTCTGGCCACCGGGACCTGACGAACAGTAGGTATCCTTGCGGATGTCTTCACTGCGTATCTCCACGTCGAACTCGCTCGCCTCGGGCAGCACTGCCACGGTGGCTGCGGAAGTATGTATGCGTCCCTGTGTCTCCGTCTGCGGCACACGTTGCACGCGGTGGACACCCGACTCATACTTCATTATTCCGTACACTCCCTCACCTGATACCGTAAAGACTACCTCCTTGTATCCGCCGGCGGTGCCTTCGGTGAAGTAGTTAAGGTCAAGCTTCCAGCCCTGTGATTCTATATACTTCGAGTACATCCTGAAAAGGTCGCCGGCAAAGATGCTTGCCTCATCACCACCCGTGCCTGCGCGTATCTCCATGACCGCGTTCTTGTCATCCTCCGGATCGGCAGGAAGCAGAAGGTACCTGATCTCCTCCTCCATTTCGGGGATAGTGTTAAGGAGCTCATCTATCTCCACCTTGGCCATCTCGCGCATCTCCTCGTCCTTCTCTGCAGCCAGCAGCGCCCTGGAGCTCTCCAGGTTATCGACGGCACTTTTGTACCTTTCGTATGATTCAACTACCGGCTTCAGCTCCTTGTATTCCTTGTTGAGCTTAATGTAGCGCTTCATGTCAGCCATCACGTCAGGAGAGTTAAGCAGTTCGCCAACCTCGATGAACCGGCTCTTTACCCCTTTAAGCTTTTCAAGAATAAGTTTGTTTGCCATTACAAATCCAGATTTTCAGGGTGCAAAGGTAATTATATTCAGGGAAAAGAGGGCCGACCGTTATAAATTACCCTGTGGGTAATTTTAGGGAGGAGCCAGCCTGCAGAGGGGCTAGCGTGAATGAATGACCCGGTGGGTCATTTATGCGGGCAGCCAGACTGCAGGGGAGGCCTGACCTCAGTCTTCAGCCCGCAGTCGGCCACCTTCGCCACATCCTACTTTAAAACTACGGATGTCGAAGAAGGCTACGGTGGCTAAAAGCAGTCGGCAGTCATATTCGCAGTCAAATTAATAGACGAATTCCCCGAATTCGCTTACTATGGTCAGCCTGCGCGAGGGTGCAGGTTCGCAGCGGCCCACAACACGTGCTTCAAGATTGAATGCGGCAGCGATGTCAATGATTGCCGCGGCATCTCCCTCATCAACGTAAAGCTCCATCCGGTGTCCCATGTTGAATACTCGGTACATCTCATCCCACGGTGTGCCGGAGCTCTCCTGTATCATCCTGAAGAGCGGCGGCAGGGGAAAGAGGTTATCCTTGACAACATGCAACCGGTCAATGAAATGCAGGATCTTGGTCTGTCCGCCGCCGGAGCAGTGTACCATGCCGTGGATGGCAGGACGCATTACCTCCAGCACCTTCCTGATCACCGGCGCATATGTGCGCGTGGGCGAGAGCACGAGCCTGCCGGCATCGAGACCCGGTACCTCCACGGGATCAGTGAGCCGGTGGCGGCCGGCGTAGACCAGGTCAGAGGGCATGTTGCCGTCGTAGCTCTCGGGATAGAGTGCCGCGAGGTATCTGCCGAAAACGTCATGCCTGGCGGAGGTGAGCCCGTTGCTGCCCATGCCGCCGTTGTATGACGTTTCGTAAGAGGTCTGTCCGAACGAGGCCAGTCCCACGATCACGTCACCGCTGCGGATGTCTCCGTTGTCAATGACATCGGCACGGGGCATGCGGGCGGTGACAGTGGAGTCGACAATGACCGTTCTTACCAGGTCTCCCACATCGGCCGTCTCACCGCCTGTCGACCATATCCCGATACCCTCGTCGCGCATCAGCGCAAGAAACTCCTCCGTGCCCTCTATAAGGGCCCTGATCACCATGCCGGGAATGAGGTTTTTGTTTCTTCCTATGGTTGAGGAGAGGAGGATATTGTCAGTTACACCGACACACAGAAGGTCATCAAGGTTCATCACAACGGCATCCTGTGCTATGCCCTTCCAGACGGAGAGGTCGCCCGTCTCCTTCCAGTAGATGTATGCCAGAGACGACTTCGTTCCGGCGCCGTCGGCATGCATTATGTTACACCAGTCAGGATCGTTGCCCAGTGTGTCAGGAATGATCTTGCAGAACGCCCCGGGAAAGAGTCCTTTGTCAGCCTTGCTGATGGCGGCGTGCACCTCCTCCTTTCCGGAAGATACACCTCTCTTTGCGTAGCGCGACCTGTCAGTCATGATTCCTGCCCCGGCCTCCGTCTATTTAGCGGGCTCATAATCGGTACTCAGCACCCTGAACTCGGTACGGCGGTTTATCTGGTGAGCTATCTCCTTCTGCTCTTCACTTGCCAGAGAGTTGATGTACTGCTCGGTGAGTGTCACCCCTTCACGCAGGAACGGTGAGTCTCCGAGGATAAGCGCATCAACCACCTTGGGACTGGTTTCCCCGTAGCCCCTGGCTGTAAGCCTGTCAGCTGCTATGCCCTTGCCAATGAGGTAGTCGACCACCGACTGTGCCCTTTTTTGCGACAGATCCATGTTATACTCTTCGGTGTCGCGTGAGTCAGTATGTGACATCAGCTCTATAGTCACGTTCGGGTTGTCATTGAGGGTCTCCACCAGCTTGTCAAGTGAGACCATCGATTCCGGGCGCAGGTCCCACTTGCCGAAGTCGTAGAAGATGTTCGGAAGCTCGATGGGCTTGTCAATGGGTGTCAGCAGTATGGTAGCCATGAAATCGCGGCTCTTGTCCTGCCCCCTGGTTGTCTCCTTCTCCTTGCCGTTAAGGAAGCCCTTCTTTGAAGCCAGGAAGATGTAATCGACCTCCGGCCTGAGGCTGAATTTGAAATCGCCGGCTGCGCCGGTCTCTGACTGCATGTTGGCGCCGTCGCTGGCTATCAGCTGCACCGTGGCACCCTCGACGGGCTGGCCTGTCTTTTCGTCCTTGACGAGCCCCGTGATGCTGAAGAGCAGCGGAGGCATGACGAAGGTATAGAGGTCATCCACGGCCCTCCCCTTGCGTGAGGAACTGAAGATACCTTTCTCGGCCTCCTTCTCAAAGGTGATCCCGAAGTCATCGGAGTAAGTGTTCAAAGGTGAGCGCATATTCTCCACCATCCAGCCCTCACCTCCCTGCGGTACGGCACGGAAGATATCGAGGCCTCCCATGCCTATGTGACCGTCAGATGCAAAATATAGCCAGCCGTTGTCGCGCATGTATGGAAAGAGCTCATCGCCGCGGGTATTGATGTCGGCACCCAGGTTCTCAGGCCTCGACCAGGCGCTGCCGGGAGAAGTACGTGTCACGCGGTAGATGTCTTTCCCTCCCAGGCCCCCGGGGATGTCAGACACAAAGTAGAGTGTCTGCCCGTCAGGCGATATGGCAGGATGGGCAGCGACCAGCGAGTCTGCGAGTATCTCCTCCTTGACAGGATCGGTCCAGCGGGTGCCCTCGCGTGTGGAGTACATTATCACACACCCCTTTTTCTCGCGCTTGCCTGCCTCACAGCGGGTGAACCACATCTCGGTATAGTCGGACGAGAAGGAGGGTGTGCCCTCTTCGAACTCACTGTTCAGGAAATCGACGGGCACGGGAGTGCTCCATTTGCCTTTTTTGTCGAGCCGGGTCTCGAAGATATCCGTGAAGCTCTGTCCGGTAGCCCCGTGTTCTTTGTTGCCACGGGCATCGTCGCGCGATGATGTGAACCAAAGCAGTCCGTAGTCATCACGGGCAAATGCCGGACCGAAGTCGGAGTCCCTTGAATTGGCATCCTTCAACTCCTCTACAATATATGATTCCGGCGAGGCCTGCCACTCCATCGCCAGCTCGCAAGCCCTTATCTGCTGCTCGGTGCGGGGGTCACCCGGCACCAGCTGCCGGTATTTGCGAAACTCCTCGATCGCCTGGGGATACCTCCCCAGCTTCTTGGTGACCTCTGCCAGACGGTACTGAGCCTCAGGTTTGGGGAAGGGTGATCTGACAGATCTCTTATACCACAGCTCGGCGTTCTTCGGATCGTTTATCAGACGGTAGCACTCTGATACCATGAAAACCATGTCAGCCTTCAGCTGTTTCTCGCGTGTCTTTGAATAGACATCCTTGAAGAAGTCGATGGCTTCATAATAGCTGCCCGCCTCAAAGGCGGCATATGCGCGTTCCGTCTTCTGCTTCTGTGCGCTGAGAGTGGCGGGCAACAGCAGCAGAAGTATAATAAGCCGGAAGATTATCTTGTCCATAGGGAATACATTCGTTATCCTGCAAAAATAACGAATGTAACCGATGTTTAGGTATCCTACCTGGTAAAAAGCAGCTCACGATACTTGGGCAGAGGCCACAGCTCGTTGTCAACCACCAGCTCAAGCTTGTCAATGTGCGTCCTGATCTCATCAAGATAGGGTTTGACCCTGCCCTCGTAGGCTGTTGCCTTGCTGTAGAGATCGGTAATTACATTTGCCTTTCTTCTCTCTTCGATCATCTCTGCCACCAGCTTCTTGATCATCGTTATATGATCTGAAATACTGATTATTAGCTCCTTGCGGGCACCGGCCAGTCTTATGTACTCATTGTCGTCAAAGATCTCGCGCAATCCCCTGACATTCTCCACCAGCGAGGTCATGTAGTTCACTGCCGTGGGTACGATGTGGTTTATTGCCAGGTCACCCAGCACACGGGCTTCGATCTGCAGCTTCTTGGAGAATTTCTCGAGCTCTACCTCCACCCGGCTCTCCAGCTCACGGTCGGTGAGCACGCCGGTGCCAACGAGAGTCTCGCGTGATGACGGTGTGACATATGCCTTCAGGGTCTTGGGGACACCCGGCTCGGCGGAGAGACCCCTGCGAAGAGCTTCCCTGTGCCACTCTTCACTGTACCCGTCGCCCTCAAATCGGATTCTTTTTGAATCGATGATACACTTCTTGAGCACCTGGAAGATAGCCTCATCCCTCTTTTTTCCCCTTTCAACCATGCCGTTGACCTCGTCAGCGAATCCCTTCAGCTGCCTGGCAATTGCCGCATTGAGTACTATCATTGCAGAGCTGCAGTTGGCTGAGGAGCCCACAGCCCTGAACTCAAACCTGTTGCCGGTGAAGGCAAAGGGCGAGGTGCGGTTGCGGTCTGTGTTGTCGAGAAAAATACCGGGTATCTTGCCCAGCCCGAGCTTGATCTCGGTCTTCTCCTGCGGGGTCATCTTCTTGTCCTTCACCTTGGTGGCTATGCCGTCAAGTATATCAGAGAGGTAGCTGCCCAGGAAGACCGATACGATGGAGGGAGGTGCCTCGTGGCCTCCCAGCCTGTAGGAGTTGTTCTCGTTGGTAACGCTGGCACGGATGAGATCCTGGTTGTCATTTACAGCCTTGACAACATTGACGAGGAAGGTGAGGAACTGCATGTTCGTCTTCGGGTTCTTGCCCGGCGAGAGCAGGTTTACACCGGTGTCGGTCATCATCGACCAGTTACTGTGCTTGCCGGAGCCGTTAACCTCGGCAAAGGGCTTTTCATGAAAGAGGACCCTGAACTTATGCTTCCTGGCCACCCTGCGCATTACATCCATAATCAGCAGGTTATGGTCAACTGCCAGGTTAGCTTCCTCAAAAACGGGAGCACACTCAAACTGGTTGGGGGCCACCTCATTATGACGTGTCTTAACCGGTATCCCAAGCTTATAGGCTTCATATTCGAACTCCTTCATGAAAGCCTTGACCCTGTCAGGTATGGCTCCGAAATAGTGGTCAGAGAGCTGCTGGTCCTTGGAGGAGGGATGGCCCATCAGGGTACGGTCAGCGAGCATGAGGTCGGGACGTGCATAGTAGAGTGCCTCATCAATAAGGAAGTACTCCTGCTCCCATCCCAGGGTGGCTATCACCTTTTTAACATCCTTGTCGAAGAGATGGCAGACCTCAACGGCAGCCCTGTCGAGTACCGCCAGCGACCGCAGCAGAGGGGTCTTGTAGTCAAGCGCTTCGCCCGTATATGATATGAAGACAGTAGGTATACACAGGGTATTGCCCACTATGAATGCCGGCGACGAGACATCCCATGCGGTGTAGCCCCTGGCTTCGAAGGTATTCCGTATACCGCCGCTGGGGAAGCTTGAGGCGTCAGGCTCCTGCTGCACCAGCACCTCGCCAGAGAAGATCTCAATGATTGATCCCATCTCACCCCTGCCCACGAAAGCATCATGTTTCTCCGCCGTGGTGTCGGTGAGAGGATGGAACCAGTGCGTGAAGTGCGTCACCCCATGCTCCATGGCCCATGCCTGCATGCCGGTGGCCACCTGGTCGGCTATCTGCCTGTTGATGGGTGTCCCTTCGTCAATGGCCGTCATCACTGCACGGTAGGCTTCACGGCTCAGGAAGCGCTCCATCTTCTGCTTGTCAAAAACGTTGTGAGAAAAATAGGTGGAAACCGGCTCCGCCGGCACAGCCACATCAACAGGCTCCCTGTTGAACAGCTCCTTCAATGCACTGAAACGTAATTCTGCCATGATCTGATTTTTTGTCAAAAATAGATCATTTCAGAATACACCCCCTATTTTCAGGGGTATTTTTTGATTATTTATATGTTTTTTATTGACAACCCCCTCTTTTTTGGGGGTATATTCATTTTTTTATTCTTTTTTGATATCGGAAAGGCATTCTGCACGGGTAAAGATCCCGTAGAGTGATTTTTCAAAATCGACAGCCACGACCTTGTATTCAGGGGTAAGGGTGAACTCATCACCTATGCCGCTGGTGAGGAAGTTGATGGCAGCCTCGGGAAAATGGAATGTTGTATAGACCACTCCCGGTTTGACCACGTCGGTCACCTTTACCTTCATGACAGTTACGCCTCGTGCGGAGAAAATCCTTGCATAGTCGCCGCTGATCACTCCCTTCGCTTTTGCATCGTGCGGGTGGACGAACAGCAGGTCCTCGGTGACGATCTGGCTGTTAGGGGTGCGACGCGTCATGGTGCCGCTGTTGTAATGTTCCAGCAGTCGTCCCGTAGTAAGTATAAATGGGAACCGTCCGGCATACTCGTCAAGCTCAGGTGAGATGTCATAGTCCCATGAGTGGAACCTGCCCTTACCGCGTTTGAAGGTCTCTGTATGCAGTATCTGCGTGTCCGTGCCGTCCTCCTTCACGGGCCACTGTTTGCCGCTGTTACCCAGCTCGTCCCACTTCACGCCCCTGAAGAAGGGTACAATGCCTGCGATCTCCTTCAGTATCACATCGGCCGTGTATCCCTCCTGCGGGTAACCCATGCGGTTCATCATGTCAACCACTATCTGGCCGTCGGGTTTTGTGCCCTCAAGCGGTTCTACCACCTTCTGAACCTTCTGTATCCTTCTCTCCCCGTTTGTGAAGGTGCCCTCCTTCTCGAAGAAGGAGGATGCGGGGAATATCACATCAGCCATGCGGGCTGTCTCAGTCATGAACAGCTCCTGCACCACCAGGAAATCGAGTCCCTGCAAAGAGCTCCTGACGTGGCAGGTATTGGGGTCTGTCTGCAAGATATCCTCACCCATGATCCACAGTGCCTTGAGGTCGCCCCGCCCTGCAGCGGCGAACATCTCCGGTATGCGGTAGCCTGGCACGGAGGGATGCTCCACACCGTAATATTTATTATAGAGAGCAATGTTTGCCGGGTTGGTTACATCGAGATAGCCTGCACCCTGATGAGGCTGTACACCCATATCGGCAGCGCCCTGCACGTTATTCTGTCCCCGCAGCGGGTTGACGCCAGCCCCCTCTTTCCCGATATTGCCGGTCATCATGGCTATATTGGAAATAAGCGTTATCGCCTTTGTCGCCTGCCAGTGCTCCGTGACACCCAGCCCGTGGAACTCCATGGCCACGGCAGCCCTGCCGTACTCTTCCGCTGCAGCCCTGACCAGGTCGCGGTCCACACCGCACACCCTCTCCATCTCATTGATATCCATCTCCAGCAGATTTTTCCGGAACTCCTCCCATCCCTCAGTCCTTCTGCTGATAAAATCCGGGTCGGTCAATCCTTCGATGAGCAGATAGTATGCAAACATATTGAGCACTGCAACGTTTGTTCCCGGGTTGATCTGAAGGTGATACTTCGCCAGTCGTGCCAGCTCAATCTTAAGCGGGTCTATGACTATCAGCGGCGTGCCCGACTCCACCACCGCCCTGATGCGAGCTCCCGTTACGGGATGGGCTGCTGACGGATTGGCTCCTATAAGGAGTATGCATCCGGTCTTGTAGAGCTCATCTATCGAGTTGGTAGCGGCCCCGGTGCCGTAGGCCCATTGCATGCCCATGGCTGTGGGCGCGTGGCATACCCTGGCACAGCCGTCGATGTTGTTGGTGCCTATGACAATCCTGAAAAACTTCTGCATCAGGTAATTTTCCTCATTGGTGCAGCGGGCTGATGAGATGCCTGCCAGGGCATCAGGACCGTTTTTCTCCCTTATCTCCCTGAACCTGCGGGCAGCGTAATCATAGGCCTCATCCCACGACGCCTCCGTGAGAGTACCGTTCTTCCTTATCAGGGGTGAGCGAAGCCTCTCAGGGTGATTGTAAAACTCAAAGGCGAATCTGCCCTTGAGGCATGTATGCCCCCTGTTGGCGGCGCCGTCAAGAGGAGCCTGTATGCCCCTCACCTTTCCCTCTTTGACCTTCACCTCCAGGGCACATCCCACACCGCAGTATGTGCAGGTTGTTCGTACAATCCTGTCTGCCTTCACGGTTTTGGTCGAATACCTGTCTGAGAGTGCGTTTGTGGGGCATGTCTGAACACACGCCCCGCAGGAGACACACGGCGAATCCATGAAATTCTGGTCATACCCCATTATTATGCGGCTACCGTCGCCTCGGCCGCGGATGGCAAGCACGTGCTCAGCCTGCAACTCGTCGCAGGCCCTGACGCAGCGGTAGCACTTGATGCACTCCGTAAGATCCGCCCAAATATATGGATGGCTTCTGTCCTTCTCAAATGCCTTCACTGACCGTTGGTATCGCACCTCAGGATATCCGGCCTCCGCCACGACTCTCTGAAACTCAGTGGGAAGCGTCCCGGGTTCCGGCCTTTCTCTCTCAGGGGGATATTCCGAGAGAACCAGCTCCAGGATATTCTTTCTCAGTCTCTTTATCCTTTCCGATGAAGGGTATATATAGTATCCCGGCGCCACGGGCGTATGGCACGAGGCCATGACTCTTGCCGGGCCGTCCTCCTTCAGGGCCACCTCCACCGAGCAGATACGGCATGAGCCGTAGTTCTCGAGGTTGTCTGCCTGGCAGAGCGTCGGTATCAGTTCGCGCTCCCTGTTCCTGCGAACGAACTCAAGTATCGTCTCTCCGGGGATGACCGGGTAGGGTACGTTGTCAATATATGCTGTGTTATCCATGGCTCTGTTCATTTTGAAATGAAATACTCATTCAGTTCATCGCTGAAATATTGAAGTGCGTTCCGCACCGGCAGTGGCAGTCCGCCTCCGAGGGCGCAGAGTGACCCCACCTGCATCGTCTCCAGCAGGTCGTCAAAGAGCTGCCTGTCAATCCTTATATGCTTCTCCGCTGCGCCGGCCAGCAGTTCCTGTCCCCTCACCGATCCCAGCCTGCAGGGGAAGCATTTGCCGCACGACTCTTTTCTGGTAAACTCAAAAAGATGCTCAAGCAATCTTATCATCGGGAACCCGGAGGGGATC
>JAVEXM010000133.1:0-6308 GCA_034004025.1 Bacteroidales bacterium | reverse complement strand
GGGCGTCCATTGCGCGCTCAAGACGGTGTTCAAGGTTCCACCCGTCGAGTGCTTCTATCTGTTCCTGCAGCTCGGCCTGCCGGGCGATGAGTTTGTCCATCGCTGCCGGATTCTCATATACCTTCGGATCTTCAAAACGGCTGTTTATCTCCTCATACTCCTTCAGCACCGCCACGGTGCCGGCAGCACCCTCCTCGACGATCTCGCGCACGGTACGACTCTCATCCATAAGAGGATCCTGAGAGAGATGACCCACACTGTATCCGGGGGAGAAGACCACTTCTCCCTGGTACTCCTTCTCTATGCCGGCGATAATCTTCAGCAGGGTTGACTTACCCGAGCCGTTGAGACCTATGATGCCGATCTTGGCTCCCAGGAAAAAGGAGAGGGATATGTCTTTAAGTACCTGCTTGTGAGGCGGGTAGCTCTTGCTAACCCTGTACATTGAAAAAATGATCTTCTTGTCGTCGGCCATAACATTGGTGGTTTCCAACGACAAAAATAATCATTTTGAGGGCAGCAGTGACGGGCGTGCTCTTATTGTACGACGTGAAACCTCCGGCAGGTCGGACGAGTTTTCGGAAAATTAGTCCGGGGTGCCTGTCGGCGTCTCCTGGCGGGCTTCCTCTTATTGTTCAACGGGTGACTGAGGGGAGTCCCGAAGGACCTTCGCCTATTGTGCCACGGGCGACTTGGGGCAGCCCTTGTCGAAGAGTGAGACTGTCTCGGTCTGCACCAACGCCCAGATGATATAGACTCCCTTTAGCGTTCCGATAGGAATGTTAAGAAGTCCCAGGGCGGCCATGACAAGTGTAAGGATCCTTGCCCAGGGCTTGCAGGAGAGCAGCCCAATTCCGCCGGCTACCATTGCACCTCCGATCATCAGGAACAATACTATCAGAGGGGTGCCGACAAGACCCAGCACCTTAATGGCCATAGGATCGTCAACAAACTGGTCAACAAAGCCAAAGGCAAAGGCTATGGCAAGGGCAGCTATAACATTCAGAGATCCGAATACTATCTGGAGTATGGCAGCAACGCTGACATGTTTCTTCATCCGGTTCTCTTCTACGGTAATCTGCGGTTGTGAGACGGTGTTCTCTTCCATGATGTAATGTTTAATGTTTGATTGTCATTCAGAATAATGACACTAATTTATGAAAAATGCTGCACAGGGCGTGTAACACTTTTTGTTTAATTTTGCCGTTATATGATGAAGGTGCGAAACTTGCATGAGCAGGAACTCACAGAAGGAGTTTATTATTAAATTTCAGGCAAGTTACATTCGACCGATAAAACAAGAATCAATTAATCTGATGAAAAGAAAAATTGCATATATAGTCTCGCTCCTACTGACAGCATCACTGCTTACATCATGTGAGATGCTCGGCGACAACTGCCAGATATGCCACCAGGTTACATATGACAACGGCAACCCGGTAGACTACGGTGAGGAGACAGAACTCTGCGGAGACGAACTCTTCGCCGTGAAGGCCAATCCTGAGACCACCTACGGCAGCATAACCGTCAGATGGGTTTGCTACTAAGAGGGCCCTGCCGTTCATTATCTGAATGTTAACACCTTATTCATTTTTTGTTTAAAAGTTGTTGTTAATAAGTTGTTCCTAAAGTTGACATTTGGAGCAGAATTGTTTAATCTTGTTAGCCCCCGCCGGATATTTTTGTGATGAGTTCGGAACATTAACCCCGGGTTCAATTATAAAAGATGCTTGATATTACTGGCAAACGGATTGCGATCGTTGAGGACGATGCCGCATCACTGAAGTATTACGAAACACTGTTAAAGGATTCCGGCTCTGTCATCTCCGTTTACCGTAACGGGAGGGAGTTTGTCGATGCTGTGACCTCTGGCAGGGAAAATTTTGATCTCATATTCATGGATTTTCTCGTTCCGCTTGTCAACGGCATCGAATGTACCAGGGCTTTCAGGCAGGTAAACAAGTCTGCCCCGGTTATTCTCATCACCGCATACTATTCCGAGCAGACCCGGAATGAGGCTTACATAGCCGGATGCACTGAATACAATCTCAAGCCGGTCTTTCCCGATAAGATCCACATGATTCTGGAGAAGTATCTCTCCCCGCGGCCAGCCTACCAACCGTACGACTGATATTCAGTCCACAGTCTACAGTCTACAGTACTCAGTCGTTAATGCCGACTGAAGTTTGCCGACTGGTTACTGCCTTAGCGCCATATATTTGGCATAGAGCTCATTAAACCCCGCATTCAGTTCTTCAGCAAGATCTGTCTCGCCGTAGTCATAGCAGGTCTGTATCAGCGGTGTCACCGTCTGAAGTGCGCTGGCTATCTCCTGTTCCGCATAGAGGGCAACAGATGGCAACTGGTTTATCAGGTAGCCCGCACGACTGAAATTATAGTCTGCCAGGCCGCGTGCAAGCTCAATTGCCTTCTCTCTCTTACCGGCAGCAAAGCAGACAGATATTATCTCAGGGAAATAGAAATCATACCCCAGCTTCTCCGTCGGGAACTGCTCAAGGCATCTGTCAATGACAGCCGTGGCCCTGACGGTGTCACCCTCCTCAAGCAGGGCTCCGGCGAGCTTTGCATGGTTGAGCCGTGCCCTCACCACTGTGAGAGTGCGGGAATGATAGTAGTCAATGTTGACATCGGGGTCTGCGGTACCGCCCCAGGCAAACCTGTTCATCATGTTCTCATACAGGATGTCAGTGTTTATGCGGCCGTAATCGAGCCATCCCCTGTTTACTCCCTTCACCGGCACCAGCCTGTAGGCGATGCCTTCCAGCTGGAAATACTCCTCCAGTCCCATGGCATCGTCATGCTGTCCGGCCACAAAATATATCGGCCGGTCCCAGTCGTTATTTGCCAGGATATCGAGTACGATCAGCTGGCTCTTCATCAGCCACTGGCCCTTGAGGTTGATATCTATGTACGGCACTATCCTGTCTGCATCCTCGGGCCTGACGGTTCCGTTGGCCACCACTTTGGCCGAATCAACCGGGATGCGTATGGTGCGGGTCGGGATATAGTAGATATCCTCGCCGTACATTTTGAGTTTTGAGACTTCGCTGCCGCTGTTGATGAACCTCATAACCTCCCTTGCCGTTGCCGGCTCTTTGACGCGTTCGAATACCGCCACCTGGTTGTTTACCCCGTCATAGTACAGTTTCTTTGGCAGGCTGATGGGCAGAGGCTCGGAGCTGTATGCCTTCATCTTCATCTGGTCAATATACCAGTCGGTGTTGAGCAGCATCAGGTTACACACCCGTACGTCGGTACGCATGCCCTCCACCTCCTGGGCATACCACAGCGGGAAGGTGTCGTTGTCGCCGCCGGTAAATATCACTGCCTGCGGGGCGCATGAGTTGAGGTAGTTGAATGCCACATCCCGGGCAAGGTACCTGCCCGATCTGTCATGGTCATCCCAGTTCTCGGCAGCCATCAGTGCCGGGACGGCGGCAAAGGCAATCACGGTGGCTGCTATGGCTGCGGGCTTCTCAGTCAACGCCTTTCGAAACAGCTCATAAAGTGCCAGTACGCCCAGTCCTGTCCAGATGGTGAAGGCATAGAACGAAGCAGCGTAGGCATAATCGCGCTCGCGCGGCTGATTGGGATACTGGTTGAGGTATACCACAATGGCTATCCCGGTCATGACGAAGAGCAGCGTTACTATCCACCAGTTACGCACATCACGGTTGAAGTGCCACAGGAAACCGGCAAGTCCCAGCAGCAGCGGCAGCAAAAAATATGTGTTGCGCGAGGGATGGTTCTTCATGTCATCAGGCATTTCCTTCAGTGATCCTGTCCTGGGTGCATCAATAAAGTTTATTCCGGTGATCCAGTTGCCGTTCACCGGTCCGCCGAGATGCTGTATGTCATTCTGCCTGCCGCTGAAATTCCACATGAAGTACCGGAAGTACATAACCCCGAACTGGTACCGGAACATGAACTTCAGGTTCTGTCCGAAGGTAGGCACACGCAGGGTGGTCGGCTCTCCCGACTGCGGGTCGGTGACAGTGACTGCCTTGCCCCCGGTGCCGGCATACTCCTCATAAACCCTTCTGTGATCGGGTGCGTCGCTCCACATCCTGGGCAGGAAGGTCACGAACCTCTCATCATACTCGCGCTCTGTAGCACGGTTGGTAATCACATATTTGCCGTCAACGGGATTATATGTCGGTTTCCCCTTTTTGTAATCGGTTATCGGGGCATTGTAATAAGGACCGGTAAACAGTGGCCGCTGGCCATACTGCTCACGGTTGAGGTAATAGAGCAGTGCGAACGGGTTTGACGGGTTGTTTTCATTCATGGGGGTATTTGCCGTTGACCTGATGACGATTGTTGCAAACGACGAATACCCTATAACGATGACTGTCATCGCCGTCAGTATTGTGTTCAGCGCCACCCGCTGGCGCGTTGAGAGGTACCATGCGCCGTAGATGAGCAGGGCAAGGGAAAGGAGGTTGGCTGCCAGTGAGTCTGTCAGCAGCCATATGCCTGACAGTATAAGTGTCACCGAAGCCAGCAGAAACTCCCTCCTGCCGTCACTGTGGGTGAATGAATACCACACCGAGAGCAGCAGTGCTGTGACAAAGAGGATCAGATGTATATACATGCCACTGTTTAAAGGCATTCCCAGGCTGTTGACAAAGAAGAGTTCAAACTGTGAGGTGACCCTGAAGATCCCCGGTATGATGCCGTACATTATCAGCACTATCAGAAGTACAGATATTCCGGTAGATATTGCAAAGCTTTTCCAGGAGAATTGATACTTGCGGAAATACCAGACTATTACTATAGCCGGAATTGCAAGCAGGTTTAGAAGGTGTACTCCCAGCGAGAGGCCCATCATATAGGCTATGAGGATGATCCACCTGTCGGCGTGTGGCTCATCGGCCACATCTTCCCATCTGAGAATAGCCCAGAAGACCAGGGCGGTGAAGAGCGATGAGGTGGCATAGACCTCTCCCTCAACGGCTGAGAACCAGAAGGTATCAGAGAAGGCATAGGCCATGGCGCCTGTCAGCCCTGCACCGAGCACGGCGATGATCCTGCCGGGGGTATAGTCAGACTCCTGCTTCAGGAAGATCCTGCGGGCAAGATGGGTGACGGTCCAGAAGAGAAACAGTATTGTCAGCGCACTGGCGAGTCCTGACATGGCATTGATCATCATTGCCACTTTTGAGACATCGCCGCCGGCAAAATTGGCGAAGAACCTGCCGAGGATCATGAAAAAAGGAGCTCCGGGCGGGTGTCCGACCTCAAGCTTAAAGGCAGAAGCGATGAACTCTCCGCAGTCCCACAGACTGGTTGTCGGCTCCAGGGTCATAAGATATGTGACCGCCGCAACGGCAAAAGCCGTCCATCCGAGTATATTATCCCAAAGCCTGAATTTTTTTATCATAACTCTCTCTTTTCCATTTGCCGGTAATACCGCACGAAAATAATAAGATTTTGGAGTGGCGCGGTGGATATCAGCCATTTTTGGTATTTTTGAGGAAATCGCCCTGCATGAGGAAATTAATTATTCTGCTCTTAGTCAGCATCATAACTGCCACGGGTGCTATAGCGCAGTATTATGATACGGGACAGGATCCGGCCTCACTGCGATGGCGTCAGATACGCACTCCCCATTTCCGTGTTATCTTTCCCGACGATTTTTCTGCCGGTGCCGCTGAATATGCAAGGCTGCTTGAGGATTCATACAGCAGGCTCTCTCATCTTTATCCTGATGTAAACGTCTCCGTTCCGGTTATCATTCACAGCCACTCCATGCTCTCGAACGGTTATGTGAGCTGGGCTCCGCGCAGGATGGAGCTCTACCCGCTTCCGGGCCAGGATAACCTGCCGATGTCTCCTGCCCGGCAGCTTGCCGTGCATGAGACAGCCCATGTCCTTCAGCTGGCATCACTAAACAGGAGAGGGCCGGGGAGGGCAGTGTGGTACCTTCTGGGTGAACAGGCTGTCGGGCTGAGTGCCGTGGAGATACCCATGTGGGCCTTTGAAGGCGACGCCGTCTATGCCGAGACTGTCACAGGACTGTCAGGCAGGGGGCGCAGCAACGCCTTTTTACAGGAGGCCAGGGCCCTTGCAGCCCGCCCCGGAGGCATCTACGGGTATGACAAGATGCTGGCGGGATCATACCGTCACTATACCCCCGACTATTATGTCTACGGCTACCTCATGATGAATCACCTCCGCAACCTCGACAGCAGCGCATGGATCAGCGCCGTCAGGAAGGTATCGTCAGGGTATCCGTTCTATCCCGTCAACAGGAGCCTCAGGCAGGTGACGGGACTGACGAAGAT
>JAVEXM010000132.1:2592-6338 GCA_034004025.1 Bacteroidales bacterium | reverse complement strand
CCTTGCCTGCTATGATCAGATGATCCAGCAGCTGGATATCCATCAGGGCACCTGCCTCTTTTATCTTCTGAGTGATGCGTATGTCTGAGTCGCTGGGGCTGTTGTTTCCCGAGGGATGGTTATGACAGATGACCAGTCCTGATGCCAGTGACTCTATCGCTTTTTTCAATACTATGCGTACGTCGGTGACGGTGCCACTGACGCCCCCCTGGCTTATCTTCATCCGGCCGATGACACGGTTTGCCCTGTTGAGAAAGAGTATCCAGAACTCTTCGTGTGGCAGGTCTTCCATCAGGGGGCTGAAGATGTTGAAGACATCAGCCGACGAGCGTATCTGCGGGTGTTCAGACGCCTCCGCCAGCTTACGTCGCCGTCCCAGCTCCAGTGCGGCGGCGACGGTCACAGCCCGGGCTTCACCCAGGCCTTTTATCTTTCGTATCTCCCCGGCGCTGAGTTTTCCCAGGTCGCCCAGGGAGTTGCCGGCCAGGGCCAGCAGCTCGCGTGCCAGGTCCAGGGCCGAGTGGTTCCTGGTGCCTGATCCTATGAGAATGGCTAACAGCTCAGCGTCGCTGAGGCTTGAGGGGCCCTTGCTCCAGAGCCTTTCACGGGGCCTGTCCTCGACAGCCCAGTCTGTGATCTTCATTGACATGCAGCAAAACGTATTATCCCGCTACAAGATAAAAAAAATGCCGTTACCCAAAGGCAACGGCAGTGCAATATTTTCAACAGGAACCTATTTCAGGTTCTGTACGTGCTTTGTTGCTGACGACTTGAGGTTGGAAGCCTTGTTCTTGTGAATTACGTTCTTCTTTGCCAGCTTGTCAAGCATGGCATTGAGCTCCGGGAGCATCTTGTCTGCCTCCGATTTATCGGTTGTGCTGCGCATCTTCTTGAGGGCGTTGCGCATTGTGCGGGCATAGTACTTGTTGTCTTCCCTTCTTGCCTCAGCCTGTCTTGCGGCTTTCAGTGCCGACTTGTGATTAGCCATATTCTCAGTTTATGTTTTGTAGTCCATAGGGGAATCGAACCCCTGTTACCAGGATGAAAACCTGACGTCCTAACCACTAGACGAATGGACCTTAAAGAACTTAAAAAAGCGGATGCAAAGATGGAGCCTTTTTTTTTAACTGCAAAATATTTTGCAAAAAATCGGTACCGGCCTTGCATCCGCCATTCTATGGGCGGTATGCTGTTAACTAGAAGATATACCTGACGGCAAAGCCTCCGTTCCAGTAGTACCATCCGGGACCGCTGGTGAGCTGGAAGCTGGGGCCTACTCCAAGTGAGAAGTTGAGAGGTATATCATCAAGAGTATATTCGAGTCCTACGATGCCGTCGACACCCAGGAGAATTCCAGTACCGTAGTCTTCCCGGTAGTAGTCGTTCCAGAACCCTATATGTGCTCCGGGGCCGATGAACCAGTCGAGGTTCGGAGTCCAGTCAGTGGGCTGCTGCCACTGATAGAAACCGGTTATTGCGAAGTTGTGTCCCCAGTAACCTGTTCCGGCTATCAGTTCAAGAGCGTTTATGCTGTTGATAAAGGTCTTGAATGTCACGCCTGAGGGGTCACCGCCCCTGAGTCCGATAGCTGATTTGTAAGTCTGGGCCTGGAGGCCTGTGGTGAGGGCAGCCAGTATCACCAGGATTGTCAGTGTTCTTTTCATCATAGTATGTTTTGTTGAGTAAATTTTATACAAAATTACAATTAAGTAACAGAATCCGGCTGTTTTTGTTTATTTAAACAGCAGCAGGCTCAGTGCCATAACTGCCATACCGGATACCAACCCGTAGATTGAAAGGTGATGTTCGCCGTATTTTTCTGCTGCGGGAAGCAGTTCGTCAAGTGAGATAAAGACCATAATGCCTGCCACAAAGGCAAAGAGGATACCCATCAGGGTATCTGTCATCAGGGGAAGCAGGAGCAGGTAACCTACCAGTGCGCCGACAGGTTCCGAGAGGCCGCTGAGGAACGAGAGCCTGAAGGCCTTGCGTTTGCTGCCGGTGGCATAGAAAACCGGTACTGAGACGGCTATTCCTTCCGGGATGTTATGGATGGCAATGGCGACAGCGATGGCAATACCTATCTGTGGTTCTGCCAGGGCTGCCGTGAATGTTGCGAGGCCTTCCGGGAAGTTATGTATTCCTATTGCCAGTGCTGTCATGGTACCCATGCGCAGCAGCCTGCCACTTTTCTCCTCTTCTTCGCCCCCCTCTATTTTCCTGGCCTCATGAGGGTTCTCATGTGAGGGGATGATTCTGTCGATGATGGCTATCAGAGCCACCCCCGCGAAGAAGGCTAGCACAGCCACCCACCAGCCCTGGCGCATGCCCATGGCTTCGGTGAGCACCTCGCGGCCCTTGACGAATATCTCCACGAAGGCGACGTATATCATCACCCCGGCGGAGAAGCCAAGGCTTACGGTGAGGAACCTGGTGTTGGTCTTTTTGGCGAAGAAGGCAATGGTACTTCCCACACCGGTGGCAAGGCCGGCGAAGAGCGTCAGCAGGAACGCGAAGAGTACTGAGTTGAAGTCGGTGTTCATAATGCCTGTCTCACTCCGCTATGGGTCACGCAAAAATACCAAAATTGGTTATCTTGCAGCCGGTTCGGGTAACATAAATTATTACTGCACGAGTAAGAGCTCCCGGGCATTTGATTTTTGGTATTGTTACAAGTGTCATCCGACCTTTTATATAAACATTTAAGTTACTGATGAAATTATCTCTTTTCAATATTTCCAATTTCAGGGTCGACGGCGGTGCTATGTTCGGTGTGGTCCCCAAGGCGCTCTGGGGCAGGCAGGTATCGTCTGATGAAAATAATACCGTGGTTCTGTCACTCAATTCCCTCATTATTGAGACGGAGGGAAGGGTCATACTTGTTGATGCCGGGTGGGGCGACAAGCAGCCGGAGAAATTTTTCAGGCATGTTTACCTGCACGGCGGGTCAGGCCTCACCGGCGGGCTGGCAGAGTGCGGGTACAGACCGGAGGATGTCACTGACGTTCTGATAACCCATCTGCATGCCGACCACTGCGGCGGCTGTTTTGTCAACAGTGCAGGTGGGGGGCAGGAGCCGCTGTTTCCCAATGCCACATACCATATCAGCAGGGAGCAGTGGGAGTGGGCCAACGACTCCAACCTGCGCGAGGAGGATGCGTTTCTTCCGGAGAACATAAAGCCTTTCGGCGACAGCGGCAGGCTGAACCTTATTGAGGAGAACGGCGAGCTCTTTCCGGGAGTGATGCTTAGAATATGTTACGGGCATACCCCGGGGCTGATAGTACCGGTGATAAAGTATCGTGACCGCACCTTTGTGTTTGCCGGCGACCTGATACCCACCCTGGCGCATATGCCTCTTCTGTGGAACATGGCATACGATCTTCTGCCTCTTGCGACAATTGCCGAGAAGCAGGAGATACTTGAAGAGGCTCTGCACTCCGGCCACCTGCTGGTATTCCAGCATGATCCGGAGACGGAGTGCTGTGCGGTGACTGAGACACCGAAGGGAATACGGGCGGGTTCAAAGGGAAGGCTGGCAGACTTTCTTTAGGAGGGATCACCTGGCAGATGAGGAGCCCCGGATCACCAGTTCTGACGTGATCACTTTGTTCTGCAATGGCTTGCGGGGGTTCTCTATCCGTTCCAGGAGCAGCGTGGCGGCAATCTGTCCCATCTCATAACCTTTCTGATCCACGGAGGTAAGCCCGGGGTCAGTGAGAGTGGCTATCTGGCTGTTGGTGAAA
>JAVEXM010000132.1:0-2492 GCA_034004025.1 Bacteroidales bacterium | reverse complement strand
TGGCTTGCGGGGGTTCTCTATCCGTTCCAGGAGCAGCGTGGCGGCAATCTGTCCCATCTCATAACCTTTCTGATCCACGGAGGTAAGCCCGGGGTCAGTGAGAGTGGCTATCTGGCTGTTGGTGAAACCCACTACGGCTATATCTTCGGGGATACGCAGTCCGTGCTGTTTTATAATCATGAGAGTCTGAGCTGCGGTGAGGTCATTAACCGCAAAGAAGGCGTCAGGCTGTGGGGAGCGCTTCAGCAGTTCCGGGATGATTTTTTCGGCGGTTTCAATATCATCACACTTGACGATATCATCTTCTGAAGGTGTCAGCCTGTATTCCTTCATGGCCTTCATGAAGCCGTTGCGCCTGTTGCGTGCTATGGCCAGCTGCGGAGGGCCGGAGAGGTGGATGATGCGTTTCTTGCCCATACGCAGAAGGTGGTTCACGGCCTTGTATGCACCCGTCTCATCATCTATCACCACGCTGTCGGTTTTGAGGTCCTCTGCCGCGCGGTCAAAGAAGACCAGGGGTATGTTTTTATCGATGATGTTGCGGTAATGGCCGAACTCCCGGGTTGTCTTGGTCACTGATGCCATGATGCCGTCAACGCGGCTTGATAGGAGTGTCCGGATGTTTTTTACCTCCTGCTCCATCAGCTCGTTGCTCTGGCAGAGTATCATATTGTAATCTCTCTTGTAGAGGACATCTTCGATGCCGCTGATGACGGTGGAGAAGAAGTAGTGAACAACGTCAGGGATGATCACCCCGATTGTCTTTGATGATCCGCTCTTGAGGCTGAGGGCAATGGGGTTAGGCCGGTAGTTCCATCTGTCGGCCAGCTCGTTCACCGCGTCGCGGGTAGCCTGGCTGATGTCGGGATGGTCCTTCAGCGCTCTGGAGACTGTTGAGGGTGAGATACCCAGTTCGCGGGCTATATCCTTTATTGTGATATTTTCCTTGCTCATCTGCCTAAATGTCTCACTCCGGTAAATATAATAAAAAATATCACTCTCTGCAGCATGTCAGAATTTAGCAAATGCCCTATTCAAACGTTTGCGGTAACGATTGCGGAAAAAAGCTGAAAAAGAGTTGGTTAACTAGTAAAAAAGGCCGAATTTTATCATCCCAAATCTGAGCAAACAAGTATTAGTAATATTAACAATTCTGTAAACTGCAATTAAACTGATCTATTTATGGAGAAACTAACTGTAAAACGGCTCTTCATGCTGACCTTCGGCATAATGATGAGTCTTGTTGTCTTAGGGCAACAGGTAAGAGTGTCAGGTACAGTTACCGATGCTGCCGACAGGATGACGTTGCCTGGAGTGAACGTCGTTGTCAAGGGTACGCTTACGGGAACTATCACTGACGTCAACGGAGCCTACTCCCTCATGGCCAGTCCCGGGGATGTACTTGTCTTCACCTTTATCGGTTACCTGCCGCAGGAGGTGCCCGTCGGTGACCTGACGGTCATTGATGTGGTGCTGCGCACTGATGTTCAGGCTCTCGATGAGGTTGTGGTCATCGGTTACGGCACCGTGAAGAAGAGTGATGCTACCGGTTCGGTGGCAGCTGTAAGCTCAAAGGACTTCAACAAGGGAGCCATCACCTCACCGCAGGATCTGCTGGTGGGTAAGAGCGCCGGTGTTGTGATCACCACTGCCGGCGGTGCTCCGGGCAGCGGCGCAACGATACGTGTTCGCGGAGGATCATCACTCAATGCCTCCAACGACCCGCTGATAATCATTGACGGAGTGCCCATTGACAATAACAATGTATCGGGAAGCTCGAACATCCTGTCATTTGTAAACCCGAATGACATCGAGACATTCACGGTGCTTAAAGATGCCTCAGCGACTGCCATCTACGGCTCGAGGGCGTCAAACGGTGTCATCCTCATAACAACCAAAAAAGGGCAGGCCGGCAGTCCGCTGACCGTTTCATATGACGGCAACGTCTCTGTTGCCAACGCCATCGCCTTCGTTGATGTATTCTCGGGTGATGAGATCAGGCAGTTGGCTCTGGCGAAACAGGATCTGTTCGGAATAGACAACCTGGATCTGCTCGGCACACAGAATACCAACTGGCAGAAGGAGATTTTCAGGACGGCAATATCGCATGACCACAACCTGAGTCTCTCGGGTGCTGTCAGCACTCTGCCTTACCGCTTTTCTGTCGGTTATACCGATCAGAACGGTATCCTGAAGAACACCGACATGCAGAGGATAACCGGCTCATTAAGCCTCAATCCAACGTTCTTCAATGATGCTCTAAAGGTCAACCTTAACGTCAAGGGGATGAACACCCATCACAACTACGGTGATGCGGGAGCCATAGGTTCAGCAGTGAACATGGATCCGACACAGGTGATCATGGATGGCAGCCCTGCATCAGCCGGGTATTTCCAGTGGGCTAATTACGGTGCCAACCTGGGGACGGCCAACCCCGTTGAGCAGGCGCTCGAGGCTGACAACAGGTCAGTGGTTAACAGGGTGATAGGTAA
>JAVEXM010000131.1:0-6360 GCA_034004025.1 Bacteroidales bacterium | reverse complement strand
TTGTCTTCTTTTAGTACTTACCGGGATTCTTATTGATAAGTACCTTCGGATAAGATTCATCATCTTATGAGAAAATACTCTGTAGGCTATCAACTTCCTTTGATAGAAATATACAGATGTTTAACTAACTGACGGATAGACGTATATCTAAGTGTTCTTCATCTGGTAACCCTAATACAACTCAAGTATTAAGATCTTACTACAAAGCAACTTACCATAAAGCAACTTACTAATTAGTAAGTTAAGAGAAAATATTATATTTTTACAGAAAAAATCATGGAGACTCCGTTTGTCTTTGGAAAGATTGCCTCAGCAAGGAACTTCACCGACAGAAGGGATGAAACCGAAAGGCTGATTCAAGGTTTTAATGCCGGAGCCAATGTCATCCTTATTTCTCCCAGGAGATGGGGAAAGTCGTCCCTGGTCGTGCATGCGGTAAATCTGGTCAGAAAAAATAACAGAGAGGTTAGGTTTTGTTTCGTTGATCTGAATAATGTCAGGACAGAAGAGCAGTTTTATCAGCATCTCGCTTCAGCAGTGCTCCGGAGCTCTGCAAGCAGAGTCAGGGAGGTACTTGACAACGCACGAAAATTTCTAGGCAGGCTTACCCCGAACCTGACATTCAGCCCTGCCCCGGAAAGTGAATTCAAGCTTTCCCTGGACTGGAAAGAGGTTAGAAGAAGCCCGGAGGATATCTTGAATCTTGCTGAGAAAATTGGTGCTGATAAGAAAATGCGATTTGTGGTTTGCATCGATGAATTTCAGAATATTTCTGGTTTTGAAGAACCTTTGGCGTTCCAGAAAATGTTGCGGGCCCACTGGCAGCATCATCATAATACCTCATACTGCATCTATGGAAGCAAGCGTCACATGCTGATGGATGTATTCACATCTCCGTCGATGCCCTTCTATAAATTTGGGGACATAATATTCCTTGAAAAGATTTCAGCAGACCTCTGGATCCGCTTTATTCAGGAGCGATTTAGTCAGACTGGCAAGAAAATTCTGAACGAAGAATCACAACTGATCGCTGAACTTGCTGATTGTCATTCCTATTACGTCCAGCAGCTTGCACAGCTTGCCTGGCTAAGGACTGAAAGCATCTGTACGGTAGAAATAGTATTATCTGCCTTTGACAGTTTGGTTTTGCAGCTCAGTATGTTATTCCAGAACCTGACAGACGGATTAAGCAACACCCAGGTTAATTTTCTTAAAGCTCTGATAGATGAAGTTGAGCAAATAAGTGCACGGGATCAGATCATTGAGTATGGACTTGGAACCTCAGGCAATGTGGCAAAAATTAAAAAGTCATTGGTATCGAAAGAAATAATTGACATCAGCGGGAAAGAGATTACATTCCTTGATCCTCTGTATAAGGCTTGGTTAGGAAAACACTACTTTAAAACAGGCAATTAGGTCAGGATACAGTTGACGATTTAATTTCAATTGAGGAGGTCCCCCTGTTTTGTTGCCACATTGGGGGACTCCCTTACCGTTTCGCTGGTCCTTTCATCTTGTTTA
Source organism: Bacteroidales bacterium (assembly GCA_034004025.1). Lineage (GTDB taxonomy): Bacteria > Bacteroidota > Bacteroidia > Bacteroidales > VadinHA17 > SR-FBR-E99. Next base: position 4,839 of record JAVEXM010000131.1, on the reverse strand, counting down.
TATAATCAATGATCTGCCGGAGGATCTCCTGGGGGGAATTATTATTCACCCTTAACCTCAGGGGAGGTATCCTTCTCCTTTGTCGGGGGACGGGGTGTCCCGAAGATCTGGGTCTTACCTGCCAGCTCTTCCGTCACATTCCTGATCGGGATGCCCAACCGTGCGAAGAACTCCTCGATGGTTTCCCTGTTGCCAGCATTACTTTTCCACCGTGGCCGGTCTGGCTCGGTTGGCTCCCTCCCGCAATCTGTGGGAGGGACTCGAAATGCACATTAAAAGATACACATTTTTATTTATATTGCAAAAGGGTAGTTCATAGCTTTTCCTTTATCATAAAAAACCATGAAACATAACGTGACGCGCACATTCGACCTGCTCGACAGGTACAGGGAACTGTTTGATAAGGATGATGCCCTCTGCTTTAAGCAGAACGGCGCCTGGAGGAAATTCAGCACCGCAGAATACATTGAATATTCATACAGCTTCTGCTATGGCCTCTACGAATCGGGCTTCCGCAGGGGAGATAAGATAATTACCGTCTCATCCAACAGACCGGAGTGGAATTTTGCCGATATGGCGATGTCGATGATCGGCGTGGTCCACGTTCCCGTCTTCACCTCCCTCTCGGCCTCGGAGTATGAGTATATCATCAGAGACTCGGAAGCACAGATGATAATTATCTCTGACAAAAGGCTCTACAGGACACTGGAGCCTGTGCTTGCTGAAACAGGGATCTTATGCCCGGCCTTCACCTTTGATGAGATTGAGGGTGCAGCCAGCTGGCTTGAGATAGTCGAGAAGGGCAGGCGCTGCTCAGCAGAAACAAAACAGGCGATTGAGGAGGGGAAGAAGCTTATTGCTCCTGACGACTTCGCAACCCTGATCTATACATCCGGCACCACAGGCATACCCAAGGGAGTGATGCTGTCACACAGGAACATGGTCAGCAACTTCATCTCTGCAGCCGCGGTGTTCAACCTGAAACCCTCAGACAAGTATCTGAGCATATTGCCCCTGTGTCATGTCGGCGGCCGCATGGGTAACTACCAGACGCAATACAGTGGCACCAGCATCTACTATGCCGAGAGCATGGGGACCATCGCCCTGAATATGAAGGAGATCCGTCCTGACGGCTTCGATGCCGTGCCCCGCGTGCTGGAGAAATTCTATGATGTGATAATCTCCAAAGGCAAGAACCTTACCGGCATAAAGAAATCGCTCTTCTTCTGGGCTGTGAAACTGGGACTGCGGTACCAGCCCTTCGGGGAGAACGGCTGGCTCTATGAGAGAAAGCTCAGCCTGGCCGACAGACTCATTTTCAGCAAATGGAGGGAGGCACTTGGCGGAAACGTCCGCATAGTAGGCTGCGGGGGAGCCTCGCTGCAACCAAGGCTTGAAAGGGTCTTCTGGGCAGCGGGAATTAAGATCGTTAACATGTACGGCCTGACAGAGACCTCACCCATAATAACCATCAACAGAACGGAAAAGGGGATGGTGAAGCTGGGATCGGTAGGCATGACCATAGAGGGCGTAGAGGTAAAAATATCCGATGATGGAGAGATACTCTGCAAGGGCCCCAACGTCATGCTGGGCTACTATAATGACCCTGAACAGACAAAATCGGTCTTCGACGAAGAGGGGTGGTTCCGTACAGGCGACATAGGCCATATGGAAGATGGTAATTTCCTGATGGTTACCGACAGGAAGAAGGAGATATTCAAACTCTCGAACGGGAAGTTCATCGCACCCCAGATAGTGGAGAATATTTTTAAGGAATCACCCATCATCGATCAGATCATGGTCATCGGCGAGCATGAGAAGTTCGCCAGCGCCCTGATTTCGCCCAACTTCAAATACTTCGAAGACTGGAAGACCGAAAAGAAGGTCTCCTGGTCAACAAATGACGAGCTTATCACCCTTCCTGAGGTGCTATCATTCTTCTCCGCCGAGGTCAACAAGCTTAATAAGCGCCTCAGTCCTCCGGAGAGGATAAACAGGTTCAGACTCGTGAAGGAAGAATGGAGCCCCGCCACCGGCGAGCTGTCGCCCACGCTGAAGCTTCGCAGGAAGTTCATCAGTGAAAAATACAGCTCCGTGGTCGAACAGGTTTACAACAAATAGTTTAATCCGGCATCAAACAAAGCTTTATATGCAATTGATCGAGGTCACCGACAGGAAATCGGAGAAAATGTTTCTGGACACCGCCAGGGTTATTTACCGGAATGACGATACATGGGTCTGTCCTCTCGATGACCATATCAGGGCAGTCTTCGATCCCGGCAAAAATCCTTACTATAAGCACGGTACTGCAATACGGTGGGTGCTCACCGGCGGGGACAACAGCCTCATCGGACGCATCGCGGCCTTCATCGACTTTAACCTTGCCAATACCTATGACCAGCCTACCGGGGGCATCGGGTTCTTTGAATGCATCGATGACGACCAGGCTGCTGAGATGCTCTTCAACACTGCCAGGGAGTGGCTCCGCGCAGAGGGGATGGAGGCGATGGACGGACCGCAGAACTTCGGTGAGACAGATAAATACTGGGGACTACTGGTCGACGGTTTCACGCACCCCTCGTTCGAGATAGCCTATAACCCCCCATATTACCAGGGCCTGTTTGAGCGGTACGGCTTCCAGACCTACTATAAGATGGAGGGATTCCACTACGACCTGACCAAGCCGCTGGATGCGAGGTTCCGCAAGATAGCGGAATGGGTGGCTGCCAAACCGGGGTATGAGTTCAGGCATTTTACATGGAAGGAGCAGGATAAATATGTTGCCGACTTCGCGGAGGTCTTCAACGAGGCGTGGGCCTCCTTCAAAGCCAATTTCGAACCCCTCGAGCCCGATTATATCAAGGGTGTGCTGAAGAAGGCAAAGGTGATCCTCGACGAGGAGTTTATCTGGCTGGCATATTTCGAGGGCAAGCCGATAGCCATATATCTCATGTTCCCCGACCTGAACCAGATTCTGAAGCACCTCAACGGCAAGCTCGACCTGTGGTCAATGATCAGGTTTATCTGGCTGAAGAAGAGGAAGACCATGACCAGGGCGAGAGGCATGCTTATGGGCGTCATCCCCAGATACCAGGGACTGGGAATAGAGTCGGCGTTTATCCTGAAGCTGAGGGAAGCAATTAAACATAAGCCTCACTATAAGGAGGTTGAGTTTTCATGGGTGGGCGATTTCAATCCCAAGATGCGGAAGATATTCGTGTCGGTGGGAAGTGTCTCAGTAAAACACTATATAACATACCGTTACCTTTTTGACAGAACCAAAGAGTTCAAACGATATCCAATTCCTGACATAAAATGAACTATGACATCATAATTATAGGCGCCGGACTCGGCGGCCTGACAGCAGGAGCGAAGCTGGCCCGCGAAGGCATGAGGGTGCTGGTCGTCGAACAGCATGTCCGTCCCGGGGGGTGCGCCACCACCTTCAGGCGAGGTCCGTTCACACTTGAGGTGGGACTCCATGAGATGGACGGCCCCGGCGGCCGCGACATTAAGAACAGGATCTTCAGTGAGCTTGATGTCACCGGCAATGTCGGGTTTATACCCGTGCCCGAATTCTACAGGTTCATCAGGGGAGACCTGGCGGTGACCATGCCCCATGACCCGCAGCTGGCAGCGGCACGACTCTCAGAGATGTTCCCGGATGAGAAGGAGGGGATAGCCAGGTACTATGAACAGCTGCTCAGCCCGAAAAAGAGGCAGGCAGGCGACAGCGAACCGGATATCAGCGTAGGCAGCTTCCTAGACTCAATCATTCACAATGATGAGCTGAAGCTAATTCTGCTTGGCAACCTCGGCTATTTTCATGACGACCCATACTCGCTCTCGCTGGCATACTATTCAGTTGCCGAGGGCAGCTATTATACCAACGGAGCCAGCTTCATCAGGGGAGGCTCGCAGAGGCTCTCTGACCACCTCGCAGCCTATATCATCTCACATGGCGGGCAGGTACTGCTGAACCATCTTGTCACCCAGGTAACGGTAAAGGGTGGCCGTGCAACAGGGGTGACCTGCCGGAAAAGGAATGACCCCGCACAAAGCCCCATTGAGGCTACTGCCGACGAGATAGTGGCCAACAATGCCATCCCTGCCCTCGCCGATATCCTGCCGCCGGAACCGGCGGAGCAGCTGAATGATGAGTGCAGCGGACTGAATACCGGCGCCTCACTGCTGACCGTCTATTTCGGGTATGACAGGCCGCTGAAGGAGTTGGGGCACAGCTATTATTCCACATTCATCTATGACAGCTCGGTGAGATCGCAGGCTGACATTGCTGTCAACAACAGGGACGACTTTTCCAGGCGAAGCTTCACTTTTGTCGATTATTCCCAGATCGATTCCGGACTCGCGCCGGAGGGCAAGGGAGTGGGGGCGGTGTGCTGCATCGACTACCTGGAAGACTGGGAGGGCCTCGGCAGGGAGGAGTATAAGCAGAAGAAGGAGTATGTTGCAAAGAGCTTCATCAAAAGGCTTGGTGAGTTAATCCCCGGTTTTGAAGATGCCCTATCCTATTATGAGGTTGCCACCCCGGTGACGGTAAAGAGGTATACCCTTAATCCCGGCGGTGCGGTCTACGGTTTCGCACAGAACCCCGGCAGAAAGTACATCGATTCATTTGCCCCCATTGAGAACCTGCATTTCGCCTCTGCCTGGGGCAGGACCGGCGGCGGTTTCTCCGGCGCCATCGCCGGAGGCTACCTGTGTGCTTTCAACCTGCTGCGGAAGAGGGACAGGAGATGAGCGGGGCATGACAGTGATTCCCTCCGTTAGCCTGTAATGATATCCCGTCCTCCTGTCGACTTCGGCAAGACCTGTCCG
>JAVEXM010000022.1:7881-31469 GCA_034004025.1 Bacteroidales bacterium | reverse complement strand
AAGTCCTGATTCTTAGATCAGACAATAATATTTACTCAATATCAGGAATTAATGTTTATGGTAGCTATCCAAATTTTAATTTCCCCAATGATGTAAGAGTTCTTGATTTTGACGGGGATAGAAGAGACGAGCTTCTGGTAATAAAGGACAACACATCTTATATCTATCAATATGATGATACTACTCACCAATTCACATCAATATACTCATCCACCACATTTCCGACAAATAGTGACAGAATTTTCATAGGGGATTTTAACGGGGATCACAAGGATGATATACTAGCATATAAAAGCGGCTGGTCGGTCAAGTATTCGACTGGTACAGGCTTTATTACAGGATCAAATACCCCTGCATTAAGAACTTATGATCCCAATGCATCACTTCTGAATAACAACTATTATATCGGCGATTTCGACGGTGACGGGCTGAGCGATATTGCAGAAATCTACAAAGTCAGCCCTACCAGCGTGATTCGTTATTTTTACAGCAAAGGAGAAACCTTTAGCGGTGGGTTTTCTTACACCTTTAATAAATCAAATATTAATCAGGATTATTTTATTCCATTCAGGCTGCCCGTCGGTGAATACGATAAACTCTTCTATTACGATTATTCATTAGCAACTAACACCCCCTCGGTAGTGGGACTTCTTAGTACAGCCTTTGATCCGCGCATTACCCAGATAAAGGATGGACTGAATAGGAGCATTGAAATTGCCTATAAACCTCTTTTATATAATCTTGTCTATGATTGGTCGGGTTTTGTAAGCAATTATCCTCTCCGTACCCTTATGGGAAGACATTATGTGGTGGAATCCGTCGCTACTTCAACCGGTGTACTTTCCGGGTCAGGAACTGAAATAAAATCGACCGAGACATATTCTTATAAAGGATTAAGATACAATGCTATCGGTAAGGGTTTAATGGGGTATGAAGAATTGACTATCAATGAGAGTGAAACACAATTAGGTGTATACAAAACATTTAGCATTGATCCGGCTACATTTTACGTCTATCCAAGTAAAGTTGCACTTAAAAAGATGTCCGGTGATACTGCATTCATACTAACGAACCACCTTGCGAAAGTTAATTTTCCGAATAATGTATTTTATCCATACTTCGATATAATTTCGACAAATGACGCGTTAAAAGATGATATAACAATTATTACCCAACATGTGGATGATTATGGCAATACGACACTTCATTCCAAGAACACGAATAATGGTGAAGCTTCTGAAACCACTGTGTTTTCTAACTACACATCTTATGGAAACTACGGAGTACCCAATAAGCCATCATCTGTAACTGTAACAAAGACTTACCAGGCGAAAAACCCTGCTGTGAGTACAAATGATTTTACTTATTATTCCAATGGTCTTCTTCATGAAGAAAAAAAGTGGCCGGGTACGAGCAAAGAGTCTAAAATTACTTATTCCTACAATACAGTAGGAAACCTAAGCTCTAGTATTCTCTCTGCAACAGGACTGACCTCAAGGAGCAGATCATTTTTCTATGATAGTAAAAACAGATTCATTACATCCATAATTGAGCCTGATGGTAAAACGCAATCAGCGATGTATAACCCAATTTATGGGCTTCCTATCAGTAAAACAGAAGTTAATGGGTTAATTACCACATTTGTATATGATGGATTCGGTAGATTGGCACTAACAAATACACCTGAAGGACATGATATAAATTCATACATTTTATGGAATACCCAGCCTCAGACCAACCCTGGGATTTATTTTACATTTGAATTAATACCAGGCAGGCCCGATAGAAGGGTATACTTTGATAGGCTTGGAAGAGTGTTAAGAAAGGCCACGGATGGATTCCAATATCTGATTCAGCAAGACAATGAATACAACTCTGACGGATCATTGTTTAGGACTTCCATGCCATATTATCCTATCGAAACGCCGAGATGGACCACATATGAATATGATGATTTTGGAAGGGAAACGGAAGTAAATAGTAATGGTCTTATTTCAACAATCACTTATCAAGGTCATTCAATTGAAACTGTTGATCCTTCGGGAAGGCATAAGGTAACTACACTGAATGGTCTTGGGAAACCTATTCAGGTAACGGAAGATAACAGCCCTACAATCACTTATGACTATAATAGTTTTTGGGGTATAAGTTCAATGTCCACAACAGGGAATATTATTAGCTATTTCTATGATCAATTCGGATTCCAGGACTCGACCTACAATCCTTATTCGGGAGGCGTGAAATATATTTATAATGCATTCGGAGAACTAGTCTCCCAAAAGGATGCAAAAAACCAATCTGTCATATTTAATTATGACGTTTTGGGTCGAGTTGTAACTACTTCCAGCCCGGAGGGGATAACTTCATACTCTTACTATACTGATGGAAATGGGATCAGACAACTTTCCGGAATAAGCTCTCCGGGCAATGTTTCAGAGTCATATTCATATGATACATATGGGCGATTGGAAACCTTTTCGAAATCGATTCAGAATCAGATCCAGATGAACTATTCATTTGGATATGATACATATGGGAATAATATCTCGATGACATACCCAACTGGCCTTGAATTAGTTAATATTTATGATAACAATGGATACCTTACTGAAATTAAGAAACCTGACGGGTACTCGATTTGGAAGTTGAATAATTTAAGGGCAACCGGCATGCCTTCGCTTTATACTTTAGGGTATAACACATTGAACCTTGATAGGCAGTTCAACTATAATTCGTTTGAGAATCTTACCCAGATCAAGACTGGCAATTGGCAGCAGATTTATAACTTTGATGATACAACTGGTAATTTAATGAGCAGGTCTTATAAAGATCTTACTAACCCATCTACTCTTAAAACCGAGACATTCCAGTATGATGCGCTCGACAGATTAAGATATGCTCAGGTCACAGGTCTTCAGCTTCAAGAAGTAAATTATAATCCCTCTGGCAACATAATAAGTAAAAGTGGCCTTGGTAATTATACGTATGACCAATCAAAGACAAATAGCCTGCTTAGCGTTGGTAATACAGATCAATTAATACCCTCAACCTCTCAAAATATTCAGTACAATTATCATAATAAACCAGATCTAATAACAGAGGGTGTTCTAGAGTACAGTTTAATTTATGGGGCTGATAATCAGAGAATCAAGTCAACACTTAAGAATAATACCACAGAAATCAGGACCATGTTTTACGGACCTGGCTATGAAAAGATTGTCACTCCAGATTCCACATGGGAGAATTGCTATATAGCGAGCCCATATGGCGTTGAAGCAATAGTAGTTAAAAAGGGAACCATAGAAAGACTGTACTATTTTGAGAAAGATCATCTCGGTTCCATCATAGGCCTGATTAGCAGTACTGGAAGCTATGTTGAACGTCATTCTTATGATCCCTGGGGAAGACGCCGTAATCCTACAAACTGGTCATTTGATAATGTGCCGGAATCGAAGTTGACATCTTGGGGGTATACTGGCCAGGAACATCTCGATATGTTCGGATTAATAAATATGAATGGGAGAGTGTATGATCCGGTGACGAGCAGATTTCTGAATGTTGATCCAATAGTTCAAAGCCATTATAATTCGCAAGATTATAACAGTTATAGCTACTGTGCAAACAATCCTTTGAATCGCATTGATCCAAGTGGCTTCTCATACCTTAAGACGATGCAACAGACTTATTCTCATAAGGGGGAAGGCTTTTGGTACAGAGGTAGTTATTATGCATGGGACGATGAATTGGAGTGCTTTTTCAGCTCTTCAGGGAAAGCATTAAGTTCAGGAGGACACTATTCCTACAATGCCTCAAGGAATACATATCATAATGAAAATGGGAAAGAAATCTCATTTCGAGATGTCTTATCTGAATACATATACCCTTATGCGATGAATGTTGATTGGATGACTCTACACGGAACCAGAAGCAATCCCTATCAACATATTGGCTTAGTTTACTTCACAGATGGTAGTGTTCAAGACTGGGATTATTGGATTGATCAGTCATGGAATTTATCATCAAATACTCGGACTAGTACAGTCAATACGGTAGCTATTGATAAGTTGGCAAAGCTATGTGGTGGCCTAATTGAGTCTGCGTTTGGCATTTTTGCAGGGAGCTCGGTGTCGACAAGGCTATTTAACTCTTACTATGTATCAACCGCCAAGGTGATGTCTCAGTATACCAAATCCAGCTTATCATTTGGACGAGAAATGCATACAGCTTACAAAGCAAGTTTGGCGGATGAAATTTTTACTTTTAAAGAGTGTACAAAAATTAAAGGGATCCGTCCAGACTTCGTTGATTTTAACACAAAAACAATTTACGAATTAAAACCTTTTAATCCTAGGCAAATGAAGTTAGGTTCAAAGCAGTTGAATTATTATAGGTTGCTTTTTGAGCAGAGATATGGCGGTATCTGGAAAACTGTGTTGGATTTTTATTAATGGCATTATTATGGAAAAGAACGAATTAGTAAAAATTATTAGCGAGATCCTTATTCCAATTGGGTTTAAAAAGAAAGGAAACTATTGGATTATAAATGGTGATGCAATTACCAAAATGGTTAATTTGCAAAAATCTCAATTTAGCAATAGTTTTTATATTAATTATGGCTACATACTGAAGTCAATTCCTTTAGATAATGAAATGATGCATATCTACAATAGGGTAACTTCTGCGGATGTGGAAGAAAGAAACAGACTTAAGGAATTGCTAAACCTCGAAAATAATATTTCAAATGCGGAAAGGTCAATAGAGTTAAAACAATTAATACTTGATAAATTAGTTACCAATATTCAATCTGTCAACACGGAAGAAGATTTACTAAATGATTTAAAGAGCCGTCCGCATTTAAACGATATTCCTTTGATTGTCAAAAAACATTTTGACTTGGAATTAGAATGATTAGAAAGGTAGGTATAACCTATGCTTTTCTCCTGGCTGGTGTGAACAAAGCCAATATTTAGGAGACCTATTAGCCTGATGCTTTTTAATGACTTCTCGCCCTCCTATGGTAAAAAATAAAACATTGGCAATGTTGGTCAGTCATGATTGTGTTTCGTTAGTGTGCCAATCAATGTGTACCTTGTATACTTTGGGGTATTATTAGGGTTCATATTCCTTATTAATGCCCCCCAATAAGTCCCCCATTAAGCAAAATAGCACTGATAATCAGTGCTATTAGCGTTCTAATCGTGATCCCGGGGCGACTCGAACGCCCAACCAACAGAACCGGAATCTGTCATTCTATCCATTGAACTACGGGACCGTTACGGGTGCAAAAATACACCGCCAAAGCCGATTTTCAAAACGCGGGATGCAAATATCGCCTGTATATCAGCTTCCGGGCAAGATTTCTGCCAAAGATTTCCTAATTTCGCACCCCATAAGCGCAAACCTTACAGCCGACATGAAGGAGTATAACTTTGCAGAGATAGAAAGAAAATGGCAGGAGTACTGGGAGAAGAACAAGACCTTCAGGACCCCTGACGATCTCACCAACCCGAATAAGTTCTATATCCTTGACATGTTCCCATACCCCTCCGGAGCAGGACTGCACGTAGGTCACCCCGAGGGCTACACCGCCACTGACATCGTGGCACGCTACAAGCGCATGAAGGGCTACAACGTGCTTCACCCCATGGGATGGGACGCCTTCGGGCTCCCGGCTGAACAGTACGCCATACAGACAGGCACCCACCCTGCCGTCACCACCAATAAAAACTGCGACACCTTCCGCCGGCAGATAAAGGAGCTGGGGCTGAGCTACGACTGGGACCGCGAGATCAACACCACCGACCCGGCCTACTTCAAATGGACACAGTGGATCTTCCTTAAGTTCTACAACACATGGTATGACCACCAGGCCGACCGCGGACGCCCCATAAACGAGATGCCGATACCCCTTGACGTCGTCAAGGCAGGCGATGAGGCCAGAAAAAAATATATCGACTCCAGACGGCTGGCCTACTATGATGACGCCCAGATATGGTACTGCCCCTCCTGCCGCATCGTCTGCTCCAATGAGGAGGTGCTGACCGACGGCACCCACGAGAAGTGCGGCAACAAAGTCATCAGGAGAAACCTCAAGCAGTGGATGCTGCGCATACCTTACTATGCCGAGAGGCTGCTCAACGGCCTGGAGAAGCTCGACTGGCCCGAGGGAATAAAAGAGCAGCAACGCAACTGGATAGGACGATCAACCGGCGCCGAGGTCGATTTTAAAGTCGAAGGCAGCAAGGAGATAATCACCGTCTATACCACCCGTCCCGATACACTCTTCGGTGCAACTTACATGGTCCTCTCACCCGAGCACCCGCTCGTAAGCAAACTGACGAGTCCCGAACAGTCAGAGGCCGTTGGGGTGTACGTGAAGGCCGCATCACTCAAGTCAGACCTTGACCGGACAGACCTGGCCAAGGATAAGAGCGGCGTCTTCACCGGAGCCATGGCTATCAACCCGGTGAACGGCAAGAAGATACCTGTGTGGGTTGCCGATTACGTCCTGATGGGTTATGGGACCGGCGCCATCATGGCAGTGCCGGCACACGATGACCGCGACTTCGAATTCGCGAAGAAGTTCGGGCTGGAGATAAACTGCATCCTCTCCCCCGCCATCAACGACATGGAACAGAAGCGCCGCATCATCTCAGGCGATGAATGCTGGACAGGAGACGGCATCTATATAAACTCCTCGGACAGTGAGAGAGGCATCACCCTTGACGGACTGAATGTCGAAGAGGGGATCGCAGCCATCACCAGGTGGATAGAGGAGAGGAATATCGGAATACATCGCGTCAACTACAAGCTGCGCGACTGGCTCTTCAGCCGGCAGCGCTACTGGGGCGAGCCCTTTCCTGTCATCCACTGGGAGGACGGAGAGATTACAGTGCTCGATGAGAGCGAGTTGCCGCTGACACTGCCCGAGCTGGAGATCTATGAACCCGGCGAGAACGGCGAGTCACCCCTCTCCAACGCCACCGACTGGCTCTATGTCACTGACAAAAACGGACGCCGCGGCAGGCGCGAGACCAACACCATGCCGCAGTGGGCAGGTTCATGCTGGTACTACCTGAGGTTCATAGACCCGAAAAACGATCGTGAGATCTTCGACAGCGCCAGGGAGAAATACTGGATGCCCGTTGACCTCTATATCGGCGGTGCAGAGCATGCCGTGCTGCACCTTCTCTACGCCCGCTTCTGGCACAAGGTGCTCTTCGACCTTGGCATTGTCTCCACAGACGAACCCTTCATGAAGCTCTTCAACCAGGGTATGATCCTCGCCTTCGCCTATGAGACCGCCGCAGGAGCCAAGGTATCGTCGGACCAGGTCACCGAAAAAGATGGCCGTTTCTTTATCACAGAAACCGGAGAAGAGGTCAGGCAGATAGTGGCCAAGATGTCAAAGAGCCTCAAGAACGTCATTAATCCTGACGACGTGGTCAGAAGCTACGGTGCCGACACCTTCAGGCTGTTTGAGATGTTCCTCGGTCCGCTCGATGCCACAAAGCCGTGGGACGAAAAGGGAATAAAAGGACCGTCAGGCTTCCTGGCAAGAGTCTACCGCCTGCTGGCCCACAGTGAAAATATCACCGGGGGCGAAGAGGACCAGGAGATACTCAGGTCGTTGCACAAGACAATCAGGAAGGTGACCGATGACATTGAGAACCTCCGTTTCAACACCGCCATCTCGGCAATGATGATCTTCCTCAACACCGCCTTCAAAAAAGGAAAGATAACTGCAAGTACGGCCGCAACGTTTATCAGGCTGCTTTCGCCCTTCGCACCGCACCTCGCAGAGGAGCTCTGGCAACTGAACGGCCATGACGGCACCCTGGCCTACGAGCCGTGGCCGGAGGCAGATGAGAATTACCTCAGGGAGGAGATGTTCGAATGCCCGGTCTCTGTCAACGGGAAGATGAGGTTCAGGATAGAACTTCCCGTCGACATGTCGCGGGAAGAGGTTACAGAGATAGTGCTGGCTGATGAGCGGGCAAAAAAGTGGATAGGTGATGCCACTCCTAAGGTGATTGTTGTTCCAAACCGCATTGTCAATATTGTTTTATGAGATTTTCTGCTCTTTTACCGGCGCTTCTTGCCGCCTCACTCCTGCTTTCGGTTTCCTGCACACAGCCATCTGCTGCAGAAAAAGCTGCGGTTACATCGAAACCTGCCACAGCTGAGGCATCCGACACCGCAGCTGCGGCAGTCGCTGACACTACGGCTACTCCACCAGCAAACAGAGGCTCTTCTGAACTTATCTTCGGCATCCCCGTCGACTCGTACAACATCGTGACGGGGAAAGTGAAAAGAAACCAGTTTATATCGACCATCCTTGCATCACAGGGCATTTCGTGGAACACCATCGAGGAGCTCCTGAGAGTGAATCGTGAGACCTTTGACCCGCGCAGGGTACGCACCGGCAGCACATGGTCGGCCTTTGTCACGAAGGATACCCTCAGCCGTGCAGATTACTTCATCTATAACCACGACCCCAGGGTGTCATACGTATTCAGCCTGAGAGACACCCTGGCCATCTACCGCTATGATGCAGAGATAACCCGTAAGCTCAGGTACTCGTCGGGCACCATCACCACCTCCCTCTGGGAGACGGCCATGGAGAACGAACTCAATCCCAATCTCTCTGCCGAGCTGTCGGAGATATATGCCTGGACCATCGACTTCTTCGGGTTGCAGAAAGGCGACCGGTTCAAGGTTATCTATGAGGAAGAGTTCATCGGCGAGGAGTCGGCAGGCATACGAAGAATTCATGCCGCTCTCTTTGAACACTCCGGCAATGCCATCTATGCCATACCCTTCTGGCAGGACAGCACCTACTCGTTCTATGACACCACCGGTGCCAGCCTGAGGAAGGCCTTTCTGAAGGCGCCGCTGCGCTATTCGAGGATCAGCTCGCGTTTCTCCGGCGCCAGACGCCATCCCATACTTAAGATCGTACGGCCGCATCACGGTGTCGACTATGCCGCTCCCATCGGCACACCCGTAGTGGCCATTGGCGACGGCAGGGTCACCAGCACCTCGTATGAGGGAGGAGCAGGAAGGATGGTACGCATAACACACAACAGCGTCTACGCCACGGCATACATGCACCTCTCGCGCTACGGACCGGGCATCGCACCGGGGGTATATGTGAAGCAGGGACAGGTGATAGGATATGTGGGCAGCTCAGGGCTCTCAACAGGGCCGCACCTCGACTTCCGGTTCTACCGCAACGGCAGTGCCGTTGACCCGCTGAAGGTGGAGGCCCCTCCGGTAAACCCCGTGGCTCAGGAGTCAATGGAGGAGTTCAGGAAAATAGCCGAGGGCTATATAGAGCTACTGGCTACGATAAGCTATTGAGGATGTGCGATTTCAGATTTACGATTTTCGATTTCTGCAACTATTCGCAAATTTGAGCCTGCTCCTGCGTTGCAGGCTCAATCCCAACACAGGTGTCGGGACGCACATCGCAAATCGCACATCCACTACTTCCCACTGCCGACTTCCCACTGCCGTCCCGATCCGCCAGCTGGCGGATGCGGGATTGAATCTCCTCCTACAGCGTCGGAGCTTCAAACTGCTGACTGATTTATCAGCTGGCTGATCACCTCCGGGTAGTGCCTGTACTCCAGCTCATGTACCCTGGCAGCCAGGGTGTGCACATCGTCGTCGGGCAGCACCGGGCACCGCGCCTGGAAGATAATGTCGCCTGAGTCATACTGCTCATTAACGTAGTGGATGGTGATGCCGCTCTCACTGCAACCTGCATCAAGCACCGCCCGGTGAACCCTGTCGCCGTACATCCCCTTGCCACCGAACCGGGGCAGCAGCGCAGGATGAATATTTATTATACGCCCCCTGAACGCCTCAATGACCTTTTCGGGAACCAGCCAGAGGAACCCCGCCAGAACCAGCAGGTCAGTCTCCCTCCTCTGAAGCATCATCAATACCTCCCCCGTATCATAAAACTGACTACGGTCGAAAAAAAAGGCATCGACCCCGAGTGCCGCAGCCCTCTCCAAAACCTTGGCCTGAGAACGATTTGACAAAACAATGGATACTTTCGCCCGATTATCGTTCGAAAAGTATCTTATTATGTTTTCCGCGTTCGTTCCGGCTCCCGAGGCAAGAATAGCTATATGCTTCATTATCTATTATTTAAGGCTAAATGCCCTGATGAGTACAGATGCTCAAAATCACCTGCCAACTTGCTGTCTATGTTCATGTTATACCCTACGGCCTGTAAATTTCCGGTAAATTGCTTGAAAAATATGGTACAAATATATTTCTTTGCGTAGTTTTTAAAACGAGTATTAACGTAAATTGATTTGGTATGTCTGACATTTCTACTAGAGTAAAGAAGATCATCGTTGAAAAGCTTGGCGTTGATGAGGCTGAGGTTACTCCCGAAGCACACTTCACCAATGATCTTGGTGCTGATTCTCTGGATACTGTCGAGCTGATCATGGAATTTGAAAAGGAGTTCAATATTGGAATTCCCGATGATCAGGCAGAAAGCATCAGCACAGTAGGCGAGGCTATTAAGTATATTGAGGAGAACGCAAAGTAGTTTCCTTGATAACCGGATATGAGGCGGGTAGTAGTTACCGGAATGGGGGCGTTGACCCCTATCGGCAACACACTTCAGGATTATTGGAAAAGTCTTGTTGATGGTGTAAGCGGCGCAAATCTCATTACTCACTTTGATACTTCAAAGTTCAAGACGAAGTTTGCCTGCGAGCTCAAGAACTACGATCCGGCCACTTTTTTTGACAGGAAAGAGTCGCGCAAGATGGACCGCTACGCCCAGTACGCCATGGTGGCGGCTGCGGAAGCGGTAGCAAACTCGGGTCTTGATCCCGATGCGGCCGACAAAGACCGCGCAGGCATTATCTGGGCCTCGGGCATCGGCGGGATTGAAACTTTCCTGGAGGAAGTCAGAGGGTATGTTACGGGCGACGGCACTCCCCGTTTCAGCCCTTTTTTCATTCCCAAGATGATCAGTGACATTGCCGCGGGCATGCTCTCTATCAAGTACGGTTTCCGGGGCCCCAACTTTGCCACCGTCTCTGCCTGTGCTTCATCGACCAATGCAATCATTGACGCTTACTATTACATTCTCCTTGGCAAGGCTGATCTCTTCATTGCAGGAGGGTCGGAGGCCTCGGTCAATCCACCCGGCATCGGCGGCTTCAATGCGATGCAGGCAATGTCCACAAACAACGAGGAGTACGAGACTGCCTCCCGTCCGTTTGATGTCACCCGTGACGGGTTTGTCATCGGCGAGGGCGGCGGCGCCCTGATCCTCGAAGAACTTGGTCATGCCAAAGCACGCGGAGCCACCATCTATGCAGAGGTTGTCGGCTCCGGACTCACGGCCGACGCCTATCACATCACCGCCCCGCACCCTGACGGCATGGGAGCATTGAATGTGATGAAGCTGGCTATCGAGGAGGCAGGCCTGAAGCCTGAAGACATAGATTATATAAACGTCCACGGCACCGCCACCCCACTGGGTGACATAGCCGAGACCAAGGCCATCGTCAGGCTCTTCGGAGAGCATGCCTACAAGCTGAACATCAGTGCCACCAAGTCGATGACCGGCCACCTGCTCGGTGCCGCCGGGGCGATAGAAGCCATCGCCACCGTCATGGCTGTGGTTCACGACATCGTTCCACCGACCATCAACCTTAGAAACCCCGACCCTGCCATAGACCCGAAGCTGAACCTGACCCCCAACAAGGCTGAGAAGAGAACGGTAAGGGCTGCGCTGAGCAACACCTTTGGCTTCGGAGGGCATAATGCCTCTGTATTGATCAGGAAATTCGAAGAATAGTGTTCCTGCCCAACAGGAAAAAGAACAAAACCATGGTACACGACAGGCGGGAGTTACGCTCCGGCCTGAAGCGTCTTCTGGGTTTCCGTCCGCGGAAACTGAGACTCTATGAGATGGCCTTCATCCACCGGTCAGCATCCTATATCCTGCCTGACGGAACGAGAGTAAACAATGAACGACTGGAATACCTGGGTGATGCTATTATCGACAGTATCATCTCTGACTACCTTTTCCGTCTTTACCCTGATGCATCCGAGGGACTCCTCACCAAGACCAGGGCCCGAATCGTAAACAGGGAGACCCTTAATCAGCTGGGTATCAGCATGGGACTCGACAAACTGATTGTATCCCATCTCGCACCTACCGACTCTCCCCGCAACCTCTACGGCAATGCGGTGGAGGCCTTCGTGGGAGCACTGTTCATCGACAAGGGATTCAAACGTACACGCCGCTTCTTCATTGAAAAGGCGCTGCGGAAACACATCAACCTGAGGGCAGTGCTCGACAGCGAGACCGACTATAAGAGCCTCATCCTCGAATACTGCCAGAAAAAGAGGAAAAAGATCCATTATACCTTCCGGGAGAAAAACGGCTCAGATAACCACCCCCTGTTCACAGTTACACTGGAGATTGACGGGAAGACGGCCGGTCAGGGCGAGGGTACTACAAAAAAAGAGGCTGAACAGGTGGCCTCCATGGTGGCGTGGAACAAGGTTAACACCAGGAAGAAATGAACAGGGAGAAAAAGATAACCAGGCACATCATCCCCAATGATGAGATCCCGCAGTTTCTGTTTCTGGGCATCGTCTCAGCCGAACCCGATTACCGCCTCTCGGTTATGCTTAACCGGCACCTGGGCGCCGGGCTCCGCAAATGTGACCACGATGTCACGGCAGTTGCGGAGAGCGGTGAAAACCGGTTCTCCTGCTTCGTCTCCGACACACCGCCATTCTCCCTGGTCTCAAACCACGGCGAGGGGAGCATCCTCATCCGCAAACTACGCAAGATCGACTTCTTTCTGGTCATCAGCGGAGCTCCCGACGAAAAGAGAGCCGGGAGCCTTGCCGGCAGCATCAGGAAAATACCCGAGGTAACGGCGGTATTTATCTTCAACAGCCGTACGGTCAACGATCGTAACGCCTCCCTGCTGGTACAGTGACATGGCGGCTGCGCCATTTGCGCCCAACACCCGGGCGAAAAACACCCGTATCACCCCTGCGCCGGTACCCTGATGAATTGTCTGTTGCCCTACCTACATGCACCGCAATCACTGACCACAAGACCTCCTCCCCGGCAGTGCAAAAAAGAAAGAGGAGACAATTTCTCGCCTCCTCTTCAGTGTTAACCCTAAAACTAACCTAACCTATGAAAAAAACTCCACTAATGTTATAACAAATTTCGTGCCATAACTGATGCAAATATCAGTATAATTTTATGGGTACACTCTTAAGGAATTGTTAAATTATTGATTTTTAACATTTTTTTAATTCTTTTGAATTTTGTATTTTTCGAAGATTCTGTTAAAATTCGTTAAACAGACGGATAAAGGTTTTAACGGATTACTTTTGTAAAAGTATGAAGCGAAAGCACATAGCGCTGCTGGCCGTTTTCTTCTTCCTGGCCATCTTTGCACTTGTATTTATTCAGGTACGGTGGATCAACAATGTGGTTAGCGCCGAGGATCAGCAGTTCAGATTTGGTGTCAATGAAGCCCTGAAGGAGGTGGTCAATGAGCTTGAGAGTACGGAAACCTACAACCGTATCATCAGCGAGATCAATCCCGCCGCCCCGGCAGCAGCCCGGGAGGCGACCCCGGATGAGATAGAACCGGTGACCGCCCGGCAGTCCGCCGAATCAATGCTGCTTGAAAAATACGGGTTTGACCCGGATGTCAGGTCGGTCATCATCAACCGTGCCGGACGCACCTACCTCCTCAACTCAGAAAGTCTCGAACCGGAGTCGCTGATAGGGAACACCGAGCCCGGGGAGCAGAACCTCACTGCCGGGGCGGCAGCACGCATGACCAGCAAGATCGTCTCCATCGAGAACATCGTGAGCCGGATACTGCATGAGACCCCTCCTCTCAGGGACCGCTTTACCTCGGAAGAGCTGAATACAATCATCAGGAAATCACTCGATGATGTTGGCATTCACCTCGATTATGAGTGTGCCGTCAGGGGCGATTACGGGGGCATCATCTACCGGACCCCTGATTACCGCGAGAGGACCGGCGCCAACAAATACCTGCGGCAACTCTTTCCCAATGACCCGGTGCCGGGCAACAACATCCTCACCATTTACTTCCCCGGGGAGGAGAAATACAAATTCTCCCAGATATCATTCATGGCCATCTCCTCGCTGCTGATAGCGCTGCTGCTGATCATTCTCTCAACGGGCACCTTTATAGTCATCTTCCGCCAGAAAAAGTTCTCAGAGATAAGGAGCGACTTCATCAACAATATGACCCACGAGCTCAAGACCCCTATTGCAACCATCTCACTGGCATCACAGATGCTCGCCGATGATTCCATACCCCAGGGATCCAGGAACACCCGCGAGCTTGCAACGGTCATCTCCGAGGAGAGCAACAGGCTGAAGGTGCTGGTTGAAAAGGTGCTGCAGACCGCCATCTTCGAGAAGGCCAGGCTTGAGCTCGACAAGAAGCAGACTGATGTCCACGCCGTCATCATCAGGGCCGTTGATGCCTTCAAGCTGCAGGTGAGCGGACGCGGAGGGACCATCTCAACCTTCCTCGACGCCTCCGATCCCATGGTGATGATTGATGAACCCAACTTCTTCAACGTGATCCTCAACCTCATAGACAACGCCCTCAAATACACCGCACGCACACCCGAGATCACCATCACCACGGAAAGCTGGCACAGGGGCGTGGCCATCACCGTCTCAGACAACGGCATTGGCATTCCCCGGGAACACCAGAAACATATCTTTGACAAGTTCTACAGGGTGCCGGCAGGCAATACACATAATATCAAGGGATTCGGCCTCGGCCTCAGTTACGTTAAAACCATTACCGACGAACATCACGGTACAATAAAGGTCGAAAGCCAGCTCGGAAAGGGCACACGAATAATCATTCACCTTCCAAAACATCAGCCAAAATGAATAAAGTAAGCATCCTTCTTGCCGAAGACGACACCAACCTGGGACAGCTGTTAAAGAGTTACCTTTCCGCGAAGGAGTATGATACCATCCTGGCCACCGACGGAGCAGAGGCGATGAAGATCTTCAAAAAGGAAAAATTCGCTCTCTGCCTGCTTGACGTAATGATGCCCGAGATGGACGGTTTCACTCTTGCCAGGGAGATAAGGACCATTGACCCGCACATCCCGATCATCTTCCTCACGGCAAAGAATCTGAAGGAGGATGTCATCGAGGGATTTAAAACCGGGGCTGATGATTACCTTACCAAACCCTTCTCCATGGAGGAACTGGTCTACCGCATCGAGGCCATCCTCCGGCGTTCGACCAAGCGGGCCACCGACGCTCCGGCCGAGAAGTACACGATTGGAAAGTTCAGCTTCGATGTCACCAAGCAGCTGCTCACCTACCAGGATCAGTCGCGCAAGCTGACCACCAAGGAGTCGGAGCTCCTTGAGCTGCTCTGCCGCCACCGCAATGAGGTTCTGGAACGAAACCTCGCCCTCAAGTCGATCTGGATCGACGACAACTATTTCAATGCCCGGAGTATGGACGTATACATCACCAAGCTGCGCAAATACCTCAGCAAAGACACTAACGTCGAGATCCTCAACATTCACGGCAAGGGATACAAACTGCTCTGTTAAAAACAGAGTCCGGAACAAACTTTTTACGTCAGTCGAGCTTAAGCACCGCCAGGAAGGCCTGCTGCGGGACCTCCACGTTGCCTATCTGGCGCATCCGCTTCTTTCCCTTCTTCTGCTTCTCGAGCAGCTTTCTCTTCCTCGTGATGTCTCCGCCGTAGCATTTTGCGGTTACATCCTTGCGCACCGCCTTGACGGTCTCGCGCGCTATAATCTTCGCCCCTATGGCTGCCTGGATGGCAATGTCAAACTGCTGTCTCGGTATCAGCTCCCGCAGCTTCTCGCACATACGGCGTCCGAAGCTGTAGGCGTGTCCACGGTAGATGAGGGTCGAGAGGGCGTCGACCATCTCCCCGTTGAGGAGTATGTCGAGCCTGACCAGGTCTGCCTTCTTGTAGTCTGTAATATGGTAATCAAATGATGCATAACCCTTTGAGACACTCTTGAGCTTGTCGTAGAAGTCGAAGACGATCTCCGAAAGCGGCATGTCGAAGGTCACCTCTACCCTGTCGCTCGTCAGGTAGATCTGGTTCTTCAGCGTCCCGCGCTTGTCGATGCAGAGTTTCATTATCTGTCCCAGGTATTCCGATTTGGATATCACCTGTGCGTAGATGTAGGGCTCCTCTATCTCATCGATTGTCGTGGCCGGCGGCATCCCTGACGGATTGTGCACATCAATTATTTCGCCTTTTGTTGTCAGCACCCTGAATGATACGTTGGGCACGGTGGTGATAACATCCATGTCGAACTCCCTGTCGAGTCTTTCCTGGATGATCTCCATGTGCAGCAGCCCCAGGAAGCCGCATCTGAAACCGAAGCCAAGCGCTGCCGACGACTCCGGCACGAAGGTCAGGGAGGCATCGTTGAGCTGCAGCTTCTCGATGGAAGCACGCAGGTCTTCATAGTCATCGGCGTCAACGGGATAAATCCCCGCAAAGACCATAGGCTTCACATCGGCGAATCCGGCTATAGCCACGGTGCACGGACGGGCCACATGGGTGATTGTATCTCCAACCTTTACCTCCGCTGATATCTTGATGCCCGAGATGATATATCCCACATCTCCGGCGCTGAGCACGTCGCGCGGTTCCCTCTTTATCTTGAGCACACCAATCTCATCGGCATCATATTCGCTTCCCGTGTTAACGAACTTGACCATGTCATGTGTCCTGATAGTGCCGTTGGTTATCTTGAAATAGGCTATTATCCCCCTGAAGGAGTTGTAGACCGAGTCAAATATCAGTGCCTGCAGCGGTGCCTCCGGGTCACCCTTGGGCGGAGGTATGCGGCTGATGATATCCTCCATGATGCGTTCTACACCCATACCCGTGCGCGCGCTCGCCTCTATGATCTCATCACGCCCGCAGCCTATGAGGTCTACTATCTGGTCCTTCACCTCCTCGGGCATCGCGCTCACCGAGTCCATCTTGTTGAGGACCGGGATGATCTCCAGCCCGTGTTCTATGGCCATGTAAAGATTGGAGATGGTCTGGGCCTGTATGCCCTGGGTAGCGTCAACAACCAGCAGGGCACCCTCACAGGCGGCTATTGACCTCGATACCTCATAGGAAAAATCAACATGACCCGGGGTGTCAATGAGATTTAAATAGTACTTCTTACCATCATCCTCATAGTCCATCTGGATGGCATGACTCTTAATTGTGATGCCCCTCTCCCTCTCCAGGTCCATGTCGTCCAGCACCTGATTCTGAAACTCACGCGAATCCACGGTATTCGTTATTTCGAGAAGCCTGTCGGCAAGAGTGCTCTTACCGTGGTCTATGTGAGCTATTATACAGAAGTTGCGTATGTTATCCATCAGAGGTGGGCGGTTCAATTCAGCTGCAAATATAAATAATTTGGCCCGTTCTTTACTGAAGTCGCCTTTCGGGTACACTCTGCCTCCATTTTATTTATTTTAGCAGATTACATAAGCATGAACCTATGATCACCCTGGCAGCGTCGGTCACTCTGCTTATCATCGGGTATCTTGTCTACGGAAGGGTGGCCGACAGAATCTTCGGGATGGACCCGTCGCGGATCACCCCGGCATTCACGAAAAGTGACGGAATTGATTACGTTCCCATGAAGGGATGGCGAGTCTTCATGATACAGTTCCTCAACATTGCCGGCCTGGGGCCGATCTTCGGCGCCATACTCGGAGCCATGTACGGCCCGGTGGTATATATATGGATTGTCGTGGGATGCATCTTCATGGGTTCCATGCACGACTACTTCGCAGGCATGCTGTCAGTGCGGCACGACGGTGCCAGCCTGCCCGAGCTGGTGGGTACCTACCTGGGTAAGAATATGAGGTCTTTCCTCCGGCTCTTCACCCTCCTGCTGCTGATATTCGTTGGCGTGGCCTTCGTCAGCGGCCCCGCCAAACTGCTCTATACGATGTCAGGCTTCAGCCTCCCCTTCTGGCTGGGACTGATCTTTTTCTACTATATAGTCGCCACCCTCCTTCCCATAGACAAGATAATAGGATACCTCTATCCCTTCTTCGGCGGAGCGCTGATATTCATGGCCCTCGGCGTGCTTCTGAGTATGATAGTGAGATGGGCCGGTGGCTCTCTCACACTGATGGAGCTCACCCCCGCCACACTTATGAATTTTCAGCCTGACGCTGCCACTAACTCCATCTTCCCATACCTGTTTATCGTCGTCTCCTGCGGCGCCATCTCCGGCTTCCACGCCACACAGGCACCGCTGATGGCAAGGTGTCTCAGATCAGAGAGACAGGGACGACAGATCTTCTACGGTGCGATGATCGCCGAGGGTATCGTGGCTATCATATGGGCCACGGCAGCCATGAACTACATGGGCGATGTTCACGGACTCAACTATGCCTTCACCCATCCGCTTGCTGACAACCCGGATATCAGGCCCGACCCTGCCTGGCTGGTAAACGAGATATGCAGGTCGTGGCTCGGCAAGGCCGGAGCAGTAATAGCAGTGATAGGTGTGGTGGCCTGCCCCATCACCTCCGGTGACACTGCCTTCAGGAGCGCGCGACTCACGGTGGCGGACATGTTCAGGCTGTCTCAGAAAAAGGTGTCATCGAGGCTGCTGATAACGATACCGCTGTTTGCTGTCGGCTTCATCCTCACATTCGTCATGAAGGACGAATTCGCCCGCATCTGGAAGTTCGTCGGTATATCCAACCAGGCGCTGGCAGCCATCACCTGCTGGACTATAGCCATGTACCTGGCTCTCAGGGGCAAGAGTCACCTGTTTATGTCCCTCCCCGCCCTCTTCCTCACTGCAGTCTGCATCACCTATATTCTTGCGGCACCCCACTCCGGAGGAGGACTGGCCATGCCGCTGAAGCCGGCGCTGACAATCGCTGCAGCAGGCACGGCGGCTGTGCTGGTACTCTTTATTATTGTGATGCGAAGGAAGAAAAGAGAGGTTCAGTAGTTCTCTCGTGCCAGTGGGGGCTCCGGCGGAAGCTCCGGCGGCATAACATCCACGGGGGTATCCACCGGGCAGTTAAGCTTCCTCAGTTCCCTGCGGAAGAAGAAGTATGAGACAACGGCAGCCACCAGGTCAGATATCGGGTTGGCAATCCACACACCTGTCACACCCCAGAAGCGCGGGAGTATGATTATCAGCGGCAACAGCACTATTATCTGGCGCAGCAGCGACAGGAAGGCGGCCAGCCTGGCCTGGCCTATAGCCTGAAAATAGGTGGAGGCGATGATCTGGTAACCTACCACCGGCAGTACGGCGCAGTATATCCTCAGCCCCAGCACCCCGGCTTCCCTGAGCTCAAGGCTGTCGGAGTTGAAGATGCTTATCACCGCCCCGGGAATCAACATGCATATCAGCCACCCGCCGGTCGCTATCAGCGTGGCATATTTTATGGCTTTCATCACCGACTCCTTCACCCTGCAGTAGAGTCCGGCCCCGTAGTTAAACCCGACAATGGGCTGTATGGCCATGTTGATGGAGATGATTGTCATCACCAGCATCATTGTAGAACTGTGGACTATCCCCATGGCGCCCACGGAGATGTCGCCCCCGTACCTGATGAAGAGTGTGTTCATTACCCCCGTGACTATGCTCGATGCCACATTCATGGCAAAGGGGGCAAAGCCTATTGATATGATATACCTGATAATATACGGGTCGGGAGCGATATCGGGCAGCGACAGGCGGGTGACGCTCTTCTTGCTCCGGAAGTGCCTGAGCACCCATACGCAGAGTACGGCCTGCGAGATGATGGTTGCCAGGGCGGCACCCTTGACACCCATGTCAAGACCGAAGATAAAGATCGGGTCAAGGATGATGTTAAGCCCCGCGCTGATGAATATTGAGATCATGGCAATACGGGGATTGCCTTCCGCCCTGATCACGTTGTTCAGCGCGTAGCCTGTCAGGCCAAAGGGTATCCCTGCAAGAATGATGTTGAAATAGTCGGAGGCGTATGTAAGTGTCTCAGGACCTGCCCCGAATATCAGTAATATCTTATCCCTTATCAGGAATCCGACAACCATCAGTGTCAGTCCCATCACCAGCGACAGGAAGAGTGCATTGCCAAGGATCCGGTTCGCCCGCGGATAGTCTTTCTCTCCCAGGCTGATGGATACCCTGACGGACGAACCGATACCCACAAGCATGCCAAAGGCCATGACTATGATCATCAGGGGGAATATCACGCTGAGGCCGGAGAGAGCCAGGGCATCGACACCCTGCCCGATATAGATACGGTCAACGATGTTATAGAGAGCGTTTGCCATCATGCTGGCAAAAGAGGGAAGAAAATACTTCCACATCAGCTTCCCTATCTTCTCGTGCTCAAGATCATGTACCTGCCGCGGGTCAGCCATTATGCAAAGATGGGGATTTAGGCAATAGCCAATAGGCAGTAGGCAGTAGTTTTTTGTTGAGAATTTTCGATCTTGCCAACACTACTGCCTACTCCCTCTGACTACTCCCTGCTGACTGCCGACTGCCGACTGAGGACTGCCGACTGAGGACTGTCGACTGAGGACTGCCGACTACTCACTAATAAGAAAGCTGCCCCTGAAAAGGAGCAGCTTTCTTTGTTAAACCAATAAGCTAATTTAGTGCCTACATCATGCCCGGCATGCCGCCGCCGCCCATTCCGGGGTTAGGCATCGGGTTTTCTTCCTTCTCCTCGACAACCACTGCCTCGGTGGTGAGGAACATTCCGGCTATTGATGCCGCATTCTCGAGAGCTATCCTTGCAACCTTGGCCGGATCGATAACGCCGGTCTTGAAGAGATTCTCGAACTTGTCAGTCTGAGCATTGTACCCGTAGTCGCCCTTGCCTTCACGAACCTTCTGCACAATCACAGCACCTTCTTTGCCGGCATTGACAACGATCTGGCGCAGCGGCTCTTCGATGGCCCTCTTAACGATCTCGATACCTGTATTCTGATCATCGTTATCGCCCTTCAGTTTGTCAAGCAGGGGAATTGCCCTCAGGTAGCCTACGCCGCCGCCGGGGATGATACCCTCTTCAATTGCAGCACGTGTTGCATGAAGGGCGTCGTCAACGCGGTCTTTCTTCTCCTTCATCTCAACCTCAGATGCAGCACCGATGTAAAGCACTGCCACACCGCCGGCCAGCTTGGCAAGCCTCTCCTGAAGCTTCTCCCTGTCATAATCGGAGGTGGTAGTTGATATCTGCTGCTTGATCTGGCTTACGCGTGCCTGGATCATCTCCTTCTCACCTGCGCCGTTTACGATCGTGGTGTTCTCCTTGTTGACGGTCACTTTGTCAGCTACACCCAGATCACTCATGGTGGCATTCTCAAGCTTCATGCCTCTCTCTTCGGAGATGACAGTGCCGCCTGTCAGAATGGCAATATCCTCGAGCATCTCTTTCCTCCTGTCGCCGAAGCCCGGAGCTTTTACGGCACACACCTTCAGTGAGCCTCTCAGGCGGTTTACAACGAGTGTGGCAAGAGCTTCGCCCTCAACGTCCTCGGCAATGATCATGAGACCGCGGCCCGTGCGGGCTGTCTCCTCGAGAACGGGGAGAAGGTCCTTCATTGATGAGATTTTCTTGTCGTGAATGAGGATGTAGGGATTCTCCATCTCAACTTCCATCTTGTCAGGATTGGTGACAAAATAGGCTGAGATATATCCGCGGTCAAACTGCATACCTTCAACAACATCAACCTTTGTTTCGGTTCCCTTGGCCTCTTCAACGGTGATGACACCTTCCTTCTTCACCTTATCCATGGCGGTGGCAATAAGCTTGCCTATCTCCTCATCGTTGTTGGCCGATATGCGTGCAACCTGCTCAATCTTCTTCAGGTCGTCGCCAACGGTCTGCGACTGGCTCTTCAGGCTCTCAACAACCTGTGCAACAGCCTTGTCGATGCCTCTCTTCAGATCCATCGGGTTGGCACCGGCGGTGACGTTCTTCAGCCCGACAGTTATGATACTCTGCGCAAGGATGGTAGCCGTGGTGGTTCCGTCACCTGCAGTGTCAGAAGTCTTTGAAGCCACCTCTTTGACCATCTGGGCTCCCATGTTGTGAAAGGGATCTGCCAGTTCAATCTCCTTGGCTACGGTTACACCGTCCTTGGTCACCTGCGGTGCGCCGAATTTCTTCTCAAGCACTACGTTACGGCCCTTGGGACCGAGGGTAACCTTCACTGCATCAGCAAGCTGATCAACCCCCTCTTTCAGGAGGTTACGCGCTTCAATATTGAATTTTATTTCCTTTGACATTGCTATTCTGTTTTTTGGTTATTACGAAATATAAAGAATATCAGACTGAGAAACAAGGAGATAGTCAGTGCCGTCGATATTCAGTTCCTGGCCGGAGTACTTCCCGTAGAGAACAACATCTCCCTTTTTGAGTTCCATCTCTTCATCTTTCTTCGGAGCTCCTACAAGAACAACAGTGCCTGCGCGAGGTTTTTCCTTTGCTGAATCGGGGATAATAATGCCGCTGGCGGTCTTCTCTTCTGCCTCCTGAGGCTTGATGAGAACTTTACCTGCCAGCACCTTTCCTTTTAGTTGTGCCATTGCTATTAGTTTTATAGTTAAACAATTTTCTGCCCTAGGTTTTCATAATCTGTGCCAAATGAATAATGGCAAAAAAAAAGTGTCAGTTCATGACAAACTGACACTTCAATATCTTCTTCCTGTCATTTTATTCGTTACTGCCGTCAGGCTGCTGTTCCTGCTCAGTGAGAGGTGTCGGCAGCGTGGGGATGGCGTTGGGGTCCTGTGCTCTCTCAATGGATGACTTGATGACAGACTCCTTTGCACCCTGACCCCTGGGAATGGATGCCGTTGCAGCCAGGCAGAGAACCACGATAGCCACGCCAAGAGTCCATGTCGATTTCTCGAGGAAATCGGCTGTCTTGCGTACACCCATCGACTGTCCGGCGGAGGTGAAGTTGGCTGCCAGGCCTCCTCCTTTTGAGTTCTGAACGAGCACCACCATGATTACCAGGACACAGGCCAGGATCACCAGGATTGAGATAAATATGTAAATACCCATTGTTCTGTTATTTTATTAACTCCTCTATCTTTTCAATACGGCCTGCAAAGTAAGCACTTTTTTCCGGATATTGCAATGAGAGTTTCTGATAAATATTTATTGCCTTGGTATAATATCCCTGGTTGACGTAAATCTTTGCCAGTGTTTCAGTTATGAAGGTAGCTTCTTCCTCCGTGCCGTTTTCCGAGAGATCCCTTACCGGCTGATACTCGCCGGGCTTCATCCTTTCTATGGTTGGACTTATACTGATGAATCTGTCGATCAGATCTGACGGCGACAGCTCCTTCACGGGTTGCTCCACAGATTCCGTCTCCGTAACAGGCTCGTCGGGCAGCAGCTCCAGCAACTCTTCGTGCACCTGCGCGAGGGCGGTCTCAGGTTCAGAATCAGGCAGCGACTCTGCTGCAGGTCCCGGCTCAGGTTCAGGCAGGAATTCTGCTGCAGGTTC
>JAVEXM010000022.1:0-7781 GCA_034004025.1 Bacteroidales bacterium | reverse complement strand
TGCCTCATCAGCTTCCTCGGCAATCACGGCTTCTGCGGCAGCCATTGATCCGGTATCAGCTTCCTCGGCAGTTTCTGTTTCTGCGGCAGCCATCACGCCGGCTAGTTGTTCTGTCTTCTGTGCACTGATCTGTTCGCGGGTGATCATCTCCAGCTCCCTGAGCCGCGCCTCTATCTCGGCAACAAGCTCCTCCCTTGACCGTAACCCTGTATTGAGATCATCAGCTGCAACTTCCTCCGGAGCAACTTCTTCCGTGGCAACTTCCTGATCCGGACCCTCCTCCGTAGCAGGCTCATAATCAGCCATATCCGGCTCTGTCATCTCAGCAGGAACGGGTTCCTGCCCGGCTTCTTCAGGTTCCGCAATATCTTCCGCGACAGGCTCCTCACTGCTCTCTACGGCAACGGGCTCCTCTTCGGTGACCGCAGCAACAGGCTCCTCACTGCTCTCTACGGCAACGGGCTCCTCTTCGGTGACCGCGGCAACAGGCTCTTCTGCCGGCACCTCTGACACCGGCACTTCATCGGCAACCTCAATATCAGGCTCATAATCAGTAGCTTGTTCCGCATGCTGCGGCTCCTCCGCAACAGGCTCCTCATTGCTCTCTACGGCAACGGGCTCCTCGGTGACCGCAGTAACGGGTTCTCCTTCGGTGACCGCCACAGCAGGCGCCACAATCTCCTCCTTAATGTCATCCTGCTGCCCGGCGGTCTCACCACCGGGAGAGAGGTAAATATAGTGATAGAGCACCTCCCGGTCATTGACCGAGAGAGCTGATGCCTTCAGCTGTGAGTCGAACCTGATGTCGGAATTCTCCTTCAGCCCCTTGAGAAGCAGGAGATGTGCGGAATGAAACCAGGGGAAGAGGGTGGTGAGCTCTCGCAGACCCTCTATGTCGGCCGGGCCCGGAAGGCCGATGCCGACTATAAACCTGTTGAATTCATTCCTGTTCATCAGCCGTAATTACCAGTTGACAAATGCCCTGTTGAATATATCCTCCACCAGCATCTTCACAATCTCTTCCGTGAGGCTGGCCTCGACGGCGCTCAGGTCAAGAGCGCTGTTGTAATCCTGATACCGTGTAAACGACTGGTCGTAGCTGAGTTCCTGGTCAAAGCTGTTTACATACCTCACCCTGACGGTGATGGAAAAACGGTTCGAGGCAGCCTGCTCATTGCCGCTGACAGTAAGTGGCTGGGTCTTGTAGTCGGTGATGTCCCCCTCAAAGCTCAAATCACCGCCGGCAGATACCATGTCAAGGTTGGTCTGTGCCCTGCAGAGATCGATGAGTGCGTCGGTAAGTGTCTGGTTGAGTCCCGGCTGCACCAGGCTGGCCCTGTTCTGAAACGGCGCAACACTGATTGTCTTTGCGTCAACTGGGATTGATGCTCCGGTGAAGGAGTATTTGACCTTGACCCCACAACTCACTGCCACAATCAGCAGGGCCAGAGGCAGCACCATCCGCATTGTTTTATCCCTCAAGGTCATACTCTTTTATTTTCCTGTAGAGGGTCCTTTCGGAGATACCGAGCTCAGCCGCGGCAAGCTTCCTCTTGCCGTTATTCTTTTCAAGCGCCTTCATGATCAGCTCCTTCTCGCGGTCTGTCAATGAGAGCGACTCTTCCACCACCTCTTCGGTGTCTTCTATGACCCTGTTCTCCCGAGGCGTAACATATCCCACCTGGGGCGACTGCGGAGGCTCAAACGCCGGCCTGCGTACCGCGCTGTCGCTGAACAGGTTACGTGCTGCCCTTGCGCCGCTCTCCGTAAGATTGTCGGCATCCGTACCGCTATTCAGCAGATCATAGACAAGGTTCTTGAGATCATGCATGTCACTCTTCATATCAAAGAGCACCTTGTACAGTATCTCCCTCTCCGTATTGAAATCCGGCCCTCCGGGAGCGTTGACGGGCACCGGCAGGCGTCCGCTCTTGTAGTCAGGGAGATAACGCGAGAGAATGACGGCGTCAATCTCCCGTTCCTGTTCAATGACCGATATCTGTTCGGTGGTGTTCTTGAGCTGCCTGACATTGCCGGGCCAGTAGTAGTTGATCAGCATCTCCCTGGCCTCACTGTCGGGTCTGATGGCCGGCATGCGGTATCGCTCCGCGAAATCCACAGCGAACTTGCGGAACAGAAGTATTATGTCTTCACCCCTCTCGCGCAGCGGCGGTATCCTTACCGGTACGGTGTTGAGCCTGTAGAAGAGATCCTCACGAAACTTTCCTGTAGCTACCGCCCTGATAATATCAATGTTTGTGGCAGCTATAACCCTCACATCGGTCTTCTGCACCTTCGAGGATCCGACCCTGATGAACTCCCCGGATTCCAGCACCCGCAGCAGCCTCACCTGTGTCGACAGAGGCAGCTCGGCCACCTCGTCAAGGAAGATTGTGCCGCCGTTGGCAACCTCAAAATACCCTTTACGGCTGTCGGTAGCCCCGGTGAAAGCACCCTTCTCATGGCCGAAAAGCTCAGAGTCAATTGTGCCTTCAGGTATGGCTCCGCAGTTGACAGCGATATAAGAGCCGTGCTTGCGAACGCTGTAGGTGTGAATCACCTGGGGGAAGACCTCCTTGCCGGTGCCGCTCTCTCCGGTGATCAGCACCGACAGGTCGGTGGGGGCCACCTGAACGGCAATGTCAATCGCCCTGTTGAGTCCTTCATGATTGCCAATGATCCCGAACCTCTGCTTTACACTCTGTAACTCCTTCATCATTTTGCAATAGAATGCGAATTTACTACTTTTTTGGATTAAGATGAAGCAGTTTTTCAGTCGCTTCCGCCCGTGAAACGGAACTATAATCCTCCGCATTAAACATTTGGACCCTCTCATTGTTATAGCTAAGGAGTAAGTAACAATGAGAGAGATGAATGCAGGAAGCCGGACATACTCGATAAAGGACCTTGAGTCCTTCTGCGGGATAAAGGCACATACTATAAGAATGTGGGAAAAACGTTACGGGATTCTTACGCCCGACAGGAGCGACTCCAACATACGGTTCTACAGTGAGGATGAGCTGAAAAAGCTGATGACCATATCTATCCTCAACCGCAACGGGATGAAGATCTCGAAGATAGCACGACTTGAAGACAGTGAGCTGCTGCGCGAGGTTCTGAAGACAGGTTCGCCGGATGACAACGGCAACGGCACCTTCAAACCGGGGGATCTGATAATGTCGGCACTCCGCTTCAGCGAAGAAGAGTTTCGTGAGAACCTGAGCCGCTTTGTCAGGGAAAAGGGACTCGCCCGGGCTTATCTCGAGGTGTTCTACCCCCTGATGCAGAAGGCCAGGGTGTTGTGGCTTACAGACTGCATCTCCAAACCACAGGAACAGTTCATCAGGCATGTCATTAAGACCATACTTATATCCGGGGAGATTTCCCTGGATGACCCGCTCAATGGGAATAGTGCAGCCATCATCAACCTGGGAGACAACGAGATGGAGAATAATCTTATATTCCTGAAATTCCTCCTCCGGAAAAAGGGCTTTGATGTCGTTTACACGGAAGGAACTCTTTCTGTCAACGATATCAGGGACATCCACTCTGTAAGGCCTTTTGAGGTGCTGGCCCTCAACATTCACGCCTCGGAGCCTGATGATGAGGTAAGGAAATTCTGCAGCGGACTGGCCAGGGAGCTCGCTCTTAAGCATGTGGTTGTTCCCGGCAGGTATGACCCGAGCGGATCATGGAGCAACGGCATAACAAAAGCCGTCTGCTCTCCTGCCGAGCTGGCAGAATGGGCAGACAGCCTCTGAAAAATATACTTAAATCTTGCGGTTTATCTTGTGATGATCCTGACCACTATTGAGTCAGCGATCTGAAGAGCTGTGGTAAGTGTGCTCAGGTCGCTGAACAGCTCGGCGGTAGCTCCGGTAGGATGACTGTGTCCTTTTGGTTCCATGAGGTACCTGTCGCCGGGAGCGCTCAGGTCGACCGCCGTTCCGTAGACAACGGCAGGCTGCGCGTTGAACAGGTAGTTTTTGTCGTCCGGATATTTGTCGTTAGTCCAGTAGTCATTCCAGTCCCAGTTCTGGTTTACCTCGAACATTACCCTGAACCTCGAAGGCAACTCCCTGTCGGCACGTGCCTTAAGCACGAAACTGGTTGTCGGGGTGGCTCCACTGTAGGCATCAGCAACAGGGTTCTCAGGGTCAGGCATATAGAGCCCGTCAGGAGCCCTGATGCCTCTCTTGTGCGACCAGTAGGGAAGGGTCTGGGGAGCCCTCTTTGCAGCTTCCACCCATTTACCGGCAGCGTTGGATCCGTATTTGAAAACCCCTGTGGCGATCGCCGTCGGCACAAACAGCGTCTGGATATAACCGCCCTGTTCATCCTCAAGCCATACGGCCATGAGAGGATAATAGAGCGAGGGACCGCCGTAAAACTTAACCTCTATCTCAGGCCCTTCGCCTGCCGGGTTGGTGACAATATCAGTAAAGGTCTGCCTCTGTGCCAGCCTTGACGAAGAGGGGGTCGACGAGCATGATGCCAGCAGGGCCGCCGTCAGTATTATAATAATGTATCTTATCTCTTTCATTACTGTTTGTTTTTACTATGATCCATTGGAACTTGCATGACATTCTGTACTCGGTATGAGCTCATGCCCTGGCAAGCTCTCTTGTTTAAATTTCAATTATGATGCCTATTGTCGGGAGGACCGTTCCAAGGTCACCCTCGATGTACTTAAGCAGGTAACGATCAGGATCAAGCGGGTTCACCAGCGGGATGCCCGCTTCATCAGTCTGAAGTATCAGTATCTCAGGCTGCTCGGCCTTGTAGTTCAAGACGTTCTGAACGTCAACATAAAGCATCAGCGACCATCTGTCGAAATAAAACTGCTTGTCAATCCTGATGTCAAGCTGGTTGAATCCCTTCAGCCTTTCACTGTTGAAGTTCTCATAATCAAGGTAGCCCTGGCCTGTCACGTTCCAGGCTTCAATCAGGGACGACCTGTCGAGGTCAAAGGGAGTGTAGGGAGCGCCGCCGACGTACCTCCAGCGGAAGCCTGCATCCCACGACTTGCCTATGCTCTTGGTGGCAGTGACGCTCAGCAGATGCTTGTTGTCCCATGCCGAGGGGATGAACTCACCGTCCGTGCCCTCGAACTCACTTCTGACGAAGGTGTAGGAGAAGACTGCGTTCAGTCCTTCAAAATCACGTGCCCGTCCCATCAGCTCAAAACCGTATGCCCTCCCCGAAGCCGTTGAGGTGAGTACCTCGTTGCCGAATATGCCGTAGCCGGCACTCTTGGTTGCCAGTGGAACCTGGTCGGCGACAGAGAATGGATAGTCAGTGTAACTCTTGTAGAAACCTTCAAGCGTAAACTGCAACATCTCCTTGGGGATAATCTCAAATCCTGCCACAAGGTGATCGGCAGCAAGATATTTCAGTCCGCTTTCCCTGTTCACGAAGTTGCCATCATTGTCCTTCAGCCCCATGGCCGTGTAGGGCGGCAGCTGGTAATAACGTCCCGTGCTGAAATTCAGGTTGAGATTCTCCGTGAGGGTATAAGATGCCGAGAAGCGCGGTGATATTTGGGTAAGAGGATTCGCCATCTCCGGGGAAAAGCTGTTGGCGTCAGTACGCACCCCGAAGGAGAGCCTTAGTTTCTCATCGAGGAAGGCACGGCTCACCTGCCCGAATGCCGCATACTTGAAGAAAACCAGGTTGGTGCTGTACTCCTCGGTACTCAGGGCTTCGCCGGCGAAAAACTTCCTGAAGGTGTCATTGCGGTAACGCGACATCTCCGTGCCGGCACCGTAACTGACCCTGAAACTGCCCGGCCAGACGACAGTACGCTCGTACCTTAGGCGGATGTCTCCCTCACCGCTCTGATAATCAAATATTTTATTGGCAGGAGCTGAATCATCGTTATTGAGGTACTTGTATTGCGTGTTATTCAGGTAGTTGCGACTCAGAACCACCATATCGGACCCGTTGGTGCGAAAGTGCCTGTAGACGGCTCCCACAGTGTAGCTGTACTGCTCCTGGGTGGGTATATACCCGAGGATATAGCGCTGGTATTCCGTCTCATTGGCATCAAGGTTAAGCCGGAAGTCGTCATCGGCCCCAATGCCCAGCACCGTCAGCTCATTCTTCTGGTCGAACTTCACCTTGTACTTGAACTGAAAATCGGTGTAGGTGGGAAGGAACGGAAGCCCGATCACCCCGAAGAGAAACTGCAGGTATGATCTGCGGGCCGATACTATCAGCGAGCTGCGCTCACCGGCAGGTCCGTTATATGTAAGACCAAGGTCGGAGGCTCCGACCGTTGCCCTCAAAGTTCTTTTCTCCCTGTTGCCGTCGATCAGCGAAAAATCCATCACCGAACTGAGGGCATTGCCCCTGGAAGCCGGGAAAGCGCCGGAGAGAAAATCAACTGACCTAACGAAGTCGACGTTGATGATCCCGGTAGGGCCACCTGAAGAACCCTGTGTGGAGAAGTGGTTCAGGTAGGGAATTTCCACATTGTCTATGAAGAACCTGTTCTCATTGGGGCCACCGCCCCTGACGATGACATCATTCCTGAAAGCAGGTGTGGAGGCTACGCCGGGAAACGACTGTATGACCCTGGATATGTCACGGTTACCACCTGGATTGAGCTCTATCTCCTGAATGCCGATAATGCGTGCCGAAACCGGGCTCTCCACTGACTTGCGGAACGGTGAGGGCCTCACTATCACATCCTCCACCTCCACAACTGTGGTTTCGAGGGGGACAGTCAGGTTGACCTCGTTGCTGTTGGTGACCATAACCGCCTCGGAAATATAGGTCTTGTAACCCACCGATGAAACCCTGATCTCCACAAAACCCGGAGCAACGCCGGTGAAGAGGAAGTTTCCGTCGAAGTCGGTCATCGCTCCGGTGGTGGTGTTCCAGATCACGACACTGGCAAAGGGTACCGGTTCGTTGCTGGTGGCGTCAACCACCTGGCCGCGGATCACTCCGCCGCCGCCCTGACCCTGCAGGTTAGCGAACATCGACACCAATAACAGCAATATTAAAAATCTTTTCATCTGTATAAAATTATTTATTTCATTGATTGAATGCTACTTACATAAAATTTAATTTCCAAATTCTTTTGTGATCCATCACACACCCAGGTTTTATTTTGTTTAACTTTTCGGCAAGAAAACAATACAAAACCTGGAAAGTTCAACACAAAAAGGATTTTTCTTACATCAGGCTCCTGAAATATTTCTCCTCTGCCGACAGGTCTATATAGGGGGCCCTGATACTCAGGTCGGTAATCCTTTGAAGCATAGCAGAGGCAAAGGGTGCCGTCTCGCGTTTTCCTCCCGAGATGCGGTGAGCCATGGCGCGGGTAATACGGGCAGCTTCACTCCAGAGCCTGAGTGTGGGACTGTCAACAAACACCGAAGTGAATTTCTCCCAGATATAGTCGATGGCCGTCTCCGATGGGTGCACCATATCAGTGCCGTAAAATCGGTAATCGCGCAGCTCATCCATGAATATCTCATATGCCGGGAAATAGCCTGTAACCGAAGGGTGTGACAGCAGTTC
Organism: Bacteroidales bacterium; assembly: GCA_034004025.1. Taxonomy (GTDB): domain Bacteria; phylum Bacteroidota; class Bacteroidia; order Bacteroidales; family VadinHA17; genus SR-FBR-E99. The sequence continues at coordinate 251 of JAVEXM010000022.1, read as the reverse complement.
CTCCACAGCCAGCAGCAGGTGAGCCTTGCTCAGCTGGTTGGCGTGAGCACCGTCGCTGAGGTGACGGACAGGACTGACGGTGAGCCATATCTTCAGTGTGGGGTTCAGCTCTGCAAGGCGGTCGAGCGTCCCGCGCCATCTGTCGGCGACCTCCTGCCACGAGGCCTGCCGCCTTTCAAAGAGTCCTGACGGCAGCTTGTGGCAGTTTGCCACGATGGCGCCGCTCTCCCTGAGAGTATATATATAGGATG
>JAVEXM010000130.1:0-6555 GCA_034004025.1 Bacteroidales bacterium | reverse complement strand
CATTATTGGCATCGTTCCACTCCGGCCGCTGGGTATTCATCCAGATGCCGGCCTCAGGGATGAAATTCACCAGCTTGGCCAGCAACAGCACCAGGATCTTCTCTGCAAGATTAACGTGATAAACGGTCTGTCCGTCAATACTCAACAGGCGGCCGTCAGACCCGATATACTCAACACGGTCATTGATTTCGGCATTCAGCTCCTTATGGAAGTCGATGGTGTTCTTCGGATCCCGGACGATATCCGCATAGGACTTGATGCGATATGGCACATTGGCATAGGCAAAGACCTCATCTGACAGCATCCGGTTAATTTTACCGGGATGATACATGTCTGACAGTTCAGTAAGCTTCTGCAGGTAAATGATCTGATGATCGCCCCAGTAGCCTATATACGACCACGGATCATCAGGATCGGGGGCCTCCCAGTCGATTCCGTCGCGTGTGATGCGATAGGGATTATAGCCATCAGGTGTGGTGGCGTTCAGGAACTTGCTGATGATGCTTTCGGTGAATTCCGGAAATGATATGCAGAGGGCCTCCCAGTTCTGAAAGATATCCCTCCAGTTTCCCTGGAAATCAAATTTCGGTGATCCGTCTTCATTTTTGGTTTCAATCGAGAACTGATTCCACGGCCGGCTGGGGTCACCATGCCGTCGACTGAAAGTCAAAGGCAGGTATTCGCTGAAAATGCGTATCAGGGTGGTGTTGCCGCACTGCTTTGCCAGGAGGTTAAGCTGCTGCAGGGTAATCTCAACCCCTTTTGGCGGCAGGAGTGTTTTGGCCTCAGCCAGAACCCGTTCGTCACTCCTGCCGATAAATTTCAGAAGGTCATCAGTGGAAACAGAGTAATTGTTCAGATAGATGCCTCCGCGCATGATATTGAACAGGACATTTGAAAAATGCCTGGCAGTGCAGAGATCATCACTGCTTTTCTGAAGACCGTCAGCCGATGCAACGAATGAGACCAGCCTGTCTGTGCCTTTCCTGATGTCTGCATCAACCAGCTCCGCAGGGTTGTTCTCTTCCCTCAGGAAGTGATCAAGGTTTATCACATCAGCGGCACTCCGGTCAACCTCACATACTATAAACCATTGTTCATCTTTCTGACCTTCCAGCAAGATGTCAGCGTTCAGCAGATAAGCCCCGCGCGTGGCCCTGATATCAGTCTCAGTCTGAACGGGGAGTCCCGATTTATACCTATCAATCTGTTTGCCTGAAAGAAGCACCCTGCTCTCTTTCAGCCCGTATGACCATACTGTTGTGGCACGCAGCGATTCACTCGGCTCAGCCTTGTCTACAGGTATGGAGCTGAGCATGAACAGTCCGAGCCTTGTATCTTCGATGAGCTCACTCTTCTTGTAGCCGTCAGCGAGGTTACTGTACTCATTCTGAAAATTGTATTCAATACCGCTGGGAAGTATGTTCTGTAAACCGTCAAGGATACCTGCCCGGACCGGTTCCCCGCTAAAATTGAGAAGTCTGGATTTCCTTACAAATCCGTATTTGTCGCTGGTGAACCAACCATACTGAAATTCCAGTCCCAGGTCAAAATTCTTCTCCTGAAAGATGATTTTGTTGCCGTATATACTTTTGAGCAGGCTTCGTTCTGTACGGTAGATATTGGCCAGCTCCCCGGAAAAGGGTTGCCACAGGAAGGTATGACTCCCCTTTTCGGCCAGAATAACGGTTTTGCTTCCTGTCAGGCCGCAATAGTCATGTATCTTATCAACTGTATAGTACGGAAAAAGAGCATGATCACGGTCTTTTCTGCCTGCCGACAGTGATCCGTTACTGGAGATAAAGATCCAGTGATCAGAGTCGCTGACAATGGTCATGAAGAAATCCTCCATATGGTCAGCGTTGCCGATCCGGTAAAACTTCTCCCCGTCAATTTCCACAAAGCTTCCCTGAACACTTTTTTCTGTATTCATCAGGACAGCCTGGCCCAGTTGTATCTTCTCTCTTTTCATCCGTACAAGATATAATTTTCAAAAGTCGGATGGAACCTCCGCAATATTAACTAAGTGTGTTTGCATTTCACAGTAATCAGGGAGGCCTCATGGTGGTTCAGGTAATTGCTGAACGATGGCTTTGGCTGACGGTTTTCATAGAAGACTCCCCAGTGTTTCTCCACTTCATCCGGTTCTGAATTGTCCCCGCCACCCTTCCATGGCTCATCAAATGCCTCAAAGAGGAACGTGGTTACCCGGTTTTTAGCAATCCAGTCGTGGAGATGAATCAGATAGTGCTCCTGGGCATCAAGGCCTACGGCACCCCTGATTAAGGAAGCCTGCTCCCCGGGACCGGTTTTGCGGGCATTGTAGTTCGTTGCCCAACCTGCCTCTCCAATCACATTTGCTTTGTCAGGATGCATCGCCAGAACCTCCTTAAAATATACTCTGTCCATCCATTCAATGGCAGTTTCCAGCTCAATACCATTCCACATTGCATACATATGTGTAACGATAAGGTCTATCTCATCCGCCACCGTTTTACTTTCAAATGTAATCCAAAAACTGTAATCATCGGCTGTGGCAACAGGAACGGTGGTATTATTTCTGACAAGCCTGATATAGCAAATCAGATCTTGCTGATCCATTCTGTGTGCTGACCATGTCACCTGGGTCTCATTCCCAACACTCACGGCAGCAATTATCTCCGGATATTCATTTGCCAGTTCGATTCCTTTCAGGGCCTGTGCCATATTTTCTTCACGTCGCCCCGGAAGTCCGGTTTCATTTTCCAGCCAGACACCCAGCATCACCTTTATGGGGAGATGATTTTTCCTGATAACCTTCAGTATTCTGGCCGAGTCCTCATCAGAACCGTAAAGCCTGATCAGATTCCAGTACCTCTGAATTATCTGCAGGTCTTCCTCAATCTCAGTTTCTGAGGGGCCTTTTACGCCGGGTGCCTGGCCGCTGCGATAACATCCGTAGGAGACTGCTTCACCTATCCATCGGCCTTTCAGACAGGGCTCGAATTCGCGAATTGCAAAGGGATCCTGCCTGACAAAGGAGGATCCCGAATTATGAACTTCAAAGTTCTTCTTCATAAAAAAAGGATCTTATTTAAAAAAATACTAAAGCTGCACACGCACCGTCTGAACAGAGTTTGCAATGATGGTTATGTCAGCATACTGATCCCTTATTTGAAGCTTGTATGAAATATCTTTCTTCGTTGTATTCAACAGCTGCACACTCAGAACATTGTCAGCGTTAAGGGTGGCACATACATGCAGGTCATCATCTCCCAGTCCTGTCCCATTATTGAATGTCTGCACTGCCCTGTCTCCCGGCCTGATCGTTTTGCTGAACTGTGCCAGTACATAATATATTGGTGTATAGTAAATATGGCCTGTCTCAGTGTTTATCATTACAGGGGCACCGCAGAAGTTACCCACGTGATTCGGTCCGCCGACGTGGTCAAGCACAACGTTCCAGTCTATCCAGCCAGCCAGCCAGTGATCAATACTGACAATTATGTTCCTGGCATAACGGTGCACCGGAGTATATGCCGGATGGTCTTCGGCCATAACCCCTGCCCAGGTTGCTGAATAAGCCCAATCAGTGGCGTTGTCGTTCCACCAGAATGAATCATTGTCAAACCAATCCTTCTCCATGAAACGCTCCGGATCGTTAATGCCCTGGGGAGCCGGTTTCCCCAGGTCATCGATGCATCCTTCAGTATGAATGATCTTCTTGTCCGGAAACTTTGCATTCACAGTTTCGAAAACATCTTCATAAACCCGGAATGTACTCTCATACCAGTGAACCGCTGTGCCATACACATATTCGGATGTCTCACCATCGGCAAGTATCACATCTGTCCAGTGCTCAACACCGTCCCGGTTCTGGTCGTAGATAAGTAACCTGACATCACCGTTTTCGCCTGACTTCAGCTTCGGCCCCAGGTAATTTCTTATAAATGCATTCTGGGTCTCAGGGGTGAAATGCATGCTCTCCCACTGACCGTTGTTGCCATGCGGCTCATTGACGGGTGTTAAACCCCAGATATCCACACCCTCAGACCTGTATTCATCAAGGTATCTGACAAGATAGTCGGCATAGGTCTCCTCGTACTCTTTCCTGAGACTTCCACCGGTTCCCTGATAGTTATTTTCAGGGGAGCCTTTTATATACCACTCTTCAATATCCTTCATCCAGGGCGGGGCAGTCCATGCAGATGCCACTATCCTCAACTCCTTATCATCCTGCCGGTTCTTGATATCGATTGCCTCCCTGATCATGGGCAACAGATCGTACTCTTCATCCTTTATTCCGGGAAATTCAGACTTGCCGAATCCCTTTTTGTCGGGATCCAGACTGAACGATTCCAGTCTGACGTCTCCCTCCCTGTTGAGGTAAGAATATTTCCCATATACGGAAAAGTCACATGCTCCTATATGGGTTCTTGTCAGTGAAAAGTTTGCTCCCTCCTCGCTGAATATCTTTTTCATGACCTCCAGTCGTTCAGCCGGATCGAGATGTGCGAGAACAAAGGCAGAGGATTCCGTAAAGGATGATCCTATTCCGTCCATTGTCTGTTTCAGAACTTCCGGTTCTATCGTGATTACGGTGCCTGCAGGTTCGCCCCTGACAAAGCGCACATTATCCTTCAGGGCTATTTTATCGCCGCTCTCTGAGGTGACATAAATCTCCTTCGTTTCCAACAGACCAGGGTCACATGATTGCATAATTGCTGCAAAGATAATCAGTAGTAAAAAAAAGTATCTTTTGTTCTTCATAACAGATGTTTTCAAAGTGCCGGTAATAACTGCCGGGGTTTCACTGATCATACGTACTTCAGGTTCCCGTCCTTGTCCCATATACCCCAGAAAGCTCCCACATCACCTTCCTTTTCAATCTTCCATGCTTCGTCAAAGCTGGAAAAATACATAATCTCGATTTTCTCTTCGAGGCTCCATCTCTGGGTGTTGATGAAATAGCGCAGGGCATTGTCGGTGGAAGGCTCGGAGGCCTTGAAGGCTTTACCCTTATCCGGCCATCCCGTCTCACTGATAACCACCCTTTTACCCCTGGCAGCCTGTAGCACACTAAAGTACATGTTTTTCATGTACACCAGTGAATAGTCAATATGGCATCCTTCCCAGAAGGGATAGCAGTTGATGAACAGTACATCGCATGCTTCCGTGATTGCCGGCCTGTTGACAAATTCGTAATAGGCATCAACGTAGCCGATACTGGCCTCCGGCACCTGCTGTTTAACCCTGTGAATATATTCCAGCAGTTCCTGCTCTGTCAGTTCTCCACGGTACAAGACTTCGTTTCCAACAGCCACAAGATCCGCATATCCGTCCCTGACAACCCTGATCAGGTTCTCAATCTCCTCTTCGTTATGTTCCCTGTCATCACCCAGCCATGCCCCTGCCATTACCTTAAGGCCATACTCCTTTGCAATGCGGGGTATATTTTCATGACCGTCAGTGCAGGAGAATGTCCTTATCCAGGAGGTATACGGTTTAATAATCTCCATTCTGATCCGGATCTGTTCCTCGCTGACGATGCTGCCGGGCGACTGACCCTCAACATATGAGCTGAAGCAGAGACCGTGGATTCCATTCTCAAGGAACTCCCTGAACAGCTTCTTTAAGTCAGCTGTTGATTTGTTGCTGAAGTCCTCTCCCGTGAGAGACAGGTATTTGTCGCTTCTGTATGACATATTATCTGGTTTTATTTTTATGTTTTGTTCCTGTTTGCGTGCCTGCCATGGAAATCGTGTTTAAAGTTACAGTATTGCAACGGATTGGCATGAATCGACTTCTGATAAGGTCAAATGTGTTTCTGGCTCTGTTAACGCATCTTATTTCAGATGAGCATTCCGGTTCTGAGCTGCGGCACGTCACACGTATCAGAGTTCTCCCCTTCTTGCTACAAGCATCTCCTTGATCTCCCTGGCTTTTTCTTCCGTGAGGTCATATTTCCACATCACAACGATTGCCAAAAAGGCAGTCAATGCCGGGATAATTATATCAGCCAATCGCAGTCGGATAATAGTATCAGTAGCCTGTACCGCTATATTCTGGTCAAATCCCACCAGTTTCAGCACAAGGCCTCCCAAAACGAGCGCCAGTGCCTGTCCAAGCTTGACCATCCACCAGTATATTGCTCCAAATGTTCCCTCTTTGCGGGGCATACCGTTATTCAATTCGTCGAGGTCGCACACATCTGCCGTCATGCTCATCATCAGCGTGAATAACCCTCCGATTCCAAAGGCCATGAGTGGAAGAGGCATAAAGATAAGCCAGGGAATCTCCGGGTTAAATCCCCACCACTTAAGTACATAACCTATCAAGGATATAAAAGTTGAGATGATAAAAGCGTTGCGTTTCCCCACTTTGTTGGCTATGGCAGAAATAACCGGTATCACAAGGAATGCAGTAATTATTGCCGATACGGTAGAGAACCATGCAGGCCAGTTTCCAGCCAGGCCATAGTCACCTTTGAACATGTAAAATACTATGATAAAATAACTGAACGAAGCTACCATCAGAAAGCCATTGAAGACCAGGAATGTTGCTCAGCAGATTCTC
>JAVEXM010000021.1:29978-32167 GCA_034004025.1 Bacteroidales bacterium | reverse complement strand
TACCAAAGAGGTAAAATTAGTTAAAGGAGTACATGAAGACCTTGACAACGAAGCCCAAAGAGTTGTCAGGTTGTTGAACAAATGGATGCCAGCGCTAAATGATGGCAAAGCAGTTGAATCAACAATTTCAATTCCCGTCAATTTCCAAATAATTGAATAATCGCATTGCCTAACCAGGGGTGTAAGCAATGTGGTGGATTCGACCACTACCTATGGATTATCATAACAAAACGTTTACATATTCAGCTGTGAAATTAAAAAACGTTGCCTGACAGGTCGATAAATACAATTAACTCTCCCCGCCTTTCGACGAGGATCTTTAAGGATAACTGAATTAAATTAAATCAGGATATTTAGTTAAGGGCATTTCCACGTCGGGTATTGAAATAGGCTGTCCCCAAAAATCATGCAGATTAAGTTGTATTTTTGGACAATTATGAACCCGAATCTGATGAATGAAAAAAATGTATAAAAAGAGTCTTACCCCCGGAATCCTCGGTATAATCCTTTGCTCAACACTGTTGCAAAGTTGCTCTACTTTCAACAGGATCTACTCCGAAGATGATATTGTTTTCTCCTCAAAAAGGTTTGAATTAAAGTATTATGTCAAGGATCGTGATCGAAGATCACCACTTGTTTATTTCACCCAGTCAATAGTAAAAGAAATTAACTCAAGCAACGAGGTGTCATACAGTGTTTATGATGTCTTGTACCTGACGGAGTCAAGCTTCAAACTTGATGAAAAAGCACTTCTTATCATTGACAATGGAGCCTACCCAATGGCTATAGATAAAATAGAATTTGAAAATGTCAAAAGCATCTCTGAAAACACAACGGATGTCCCTACCTCAGATTCCACATCCGTATCAGTCATAACAGGCTATTCGGAGAATAACAGAAAACTTACAAGATTCGTGTACGAGATCCCTGTCTCTGTCATAGGGAGAATAAAAGAGGCAGACCGATTTTCAATGCGGTACTATGCAGGCCCAAGTATGATTACTGTTAAACCAAAGAAAAGAAGCATCAAAAAAGTTAAGGAGTTGATTGATAAAACCTGAATTGGTTACGTTCACAAACTAACGGCCAGATTCGGCAAACTCTCATCTGACGATATGGCTCGTTGGTTTCACAGTCTCTCACCGCCTTCCGGGTCTGGGTGATGTAATATAACTCGTTCTGCAGATGATAAGTTCAGGGTCCGGAAATGTGAAACCAGCATCAATGGTGCAAGGTGCATGAAAAGCGCAGATGATAAGTCCAGGGTCCGGAAATGTGAAAGCAGCATCAATGGTACAAGAAGAATGAAGAGTGCAGATGATAAGTTCAGGGTCCGGAAATGTGAAACCAGCATCAATGGTGCAAGAAGAATGAAGAGTGCAGATGATAAGGCCAGGAGGAAAACAGTTTGAAAAAACAGAATATTTTGTAAATTGATTGGATTTTAGTTTTAACACATCTGTCAAACCGCAAAAGAAACTTATCATGAGCAATTATCACGAACCAAGCAGTGAACTGAGTGAAAAAGCCCGCTCTGTTACCAGGGCGCTGAACAGTCTGATAGAAGAGATCGAGGCAGTTGACTGGTATAATCAACGTGTTGATGTAGAAAAAGATAAATCACTCAAAGGCATATTGGCGCATAATATGAAAGAGGAGATGGAACATGCCTGCATGACACTTGAATGGATTCGTCGCAACATGGATGGCTGGGATGGTTATCTTAAAGAGTTTCTGTTTAAGGAGGGTGAGATTTCGCATTAGCCTGCAGAAACAGCAATCAGCGGCTGTCCGCACGGTTGGAGTCTGCGACTGAGCGGCTGTCCGTACGGCAGAGTCTGCGACTAAGGCGCTGTCAATGCCGGCGCAAGTCGGTGACTGAATGGATAGTAACACCGGAGTAAAGAACATTGAGAAACAATAGCAGCATTGCAGCCGCAGCCAATATTAACGACAGACTATGAAAAAACTGCTTTTCTTCTGGAGCGAAATGAAGGCGACCTTCTGGTTTATTCCCGTCCTGATAATTCTCCTGTCAATCCTGCTGGCAATCGGATTTATCTACACAGACGGAGTAATCACTGTTTCAAGGAACGGCCTGGGGCGATTTCTCTTTGTGAACAGTGTGGATTCTGCCCGTAGCATACTTGCCACCATCTCCGGTGCGATGATCGGCGTGGCAGGAACTG
>JAVEXM010000021.1:23621-29878 GCA_034004025.1 Bacteroidales bacterium | reverse complement strand
TACACAGACGGAGTAATCACTGTTTCAAGGAACGGCCTGGGGCGATTTCTCTTTGTGAACAGTGTGGATTCTGCCCGTAGCATACTTGCCACCATCTCCGGTGCGATGATCGGCGTGGCAGGAACTGTCTTTTCGGTTACACTTGTAGCATTGACGCTGGCCTCCTCTCAGCTGGGCCCGAGGCTGATTAAAAACTTTATGTATGTACGGCTCAACCAGGTAGTACTGGGATCATATATTTCCACCTACCTGTATTGCCTCATCGTTTTAAATGCAATCAGGGAAACCGGCGGAGACGCTTTTATCCCGGTGCTTTCCATTCTCATTGCCATCATTGCGGCAATTGCAAATATCATACTCCTCATTGTCTTTATTCACCAGATAGCTGTCAGCATCCAGGCAGACAAGGTAATTTCAGATATTTCAGTTTTTATTGCGAAACATGTGAGAGTATTATTTCCCGAAAAAATGGGAGATGAAAAAGATTCTGACGAGGAATTACCTGTTGAAAGAATAAAATCGGGGTATAGCAATGCTCTGTCAATAAAATGCACCGGCAGCGGTTATCTTCAGTACATTGACAGTAAATCCCTGATGGATGCCATGACCGGCTCCGACTTGTTAATGGAGCTGTTTTTCAGGCCAGGAGATTACCTTGTGGAAGGTTTGGAGATAGGGAAATTATACACTAACGACAAATCAGCCGAGGATGAATTATCACGTATTCACTCCCATATAGTTATTGGAAGAACGAGAACTGCCCAGCAGGACCTTGAATTCTCGATTAACCAGATGGTAGAGATTGCAGGGCGAGCTCTTTCGCCCGGTGTCAATGATCCGTTTACCGCGATTGCCTGCATTGACAATTTAACAGCGACAATGTGTTATCTGGCGCAGGTCAGTTTCCCTTCCAAAAACCGTGTTGACAATGACGGGCAACTGAGGGTAATTGCCGATACACTGGACTTTGAGGGGGTTCTGGATGCAGCGTTCAACCAGATCAGGCAGTACTCCGCAGGAAATACTGCTGTTCTAATCAGATTAATGGAAGCGTTAACAACAATTCATAGGTTCGTAAAAAAGGAAAACTACAAGCGGGCTGTAATTAAGCATGCCAGGATGACGCTAAATCTTGGAAGGGAATCAATCACAGAAACGAATGACCTCGAAGACCTGGCAGGGAGGTCAAAGAAAATAATAAGGGAGTGAAGATCCACCGGCAACAACAAGCATCTGAAAGCCTGGCTTGAAGGTTCGGATTACGGTCTCATAAGAACCAAGTACTGCAGAACGACTCCTTCGCTATCAAGAGATGCCATGCCGCTATTACGCTACCCGGACGCAACAAACACAAGTTCTTCATGAATATGTCTCACTTAAAACTGAAATGCAATGAAACCGAAACTCAAAATCACAAAAAGAGATCTGCTATTCTTTTTTATCGGGATTGGGGTTATGATACTGATCAATCTGTTCTGGAAATGGGAAGAAAACCTAAAGAACTTTAAGGAGGGCTATGAGGAAGGCTATAACTCAGTAGTGAAAGAGAGCTCCGAATAATAATGAAGGTTCTGTGCAGTGCCAAAGCCGTCATAGGCTCTGGCACTGCACAGACCCGCACAGAAAAACGAGTGCAGCACTGGCAGGATTGGTATATAAAATTATTTCACCCGAAAAAGAATGAAAACAGGAAACTCAACTAGACTATTGTTATTGATGGCTATTTTGACAGGATTCGCATCCTGCGCCTCGATACCCAGAGGCGCAACAGCCATCACACCTTTTGACAAAGAAAAGTACCTGGGCAAATGGTACGAGATTGCACGGCTCGATTTCAGGTTTGAACGGAACCTGAACAACACCACTGCGCAGTATTCAATAAATGAAAACGGATCAATCAGGGTTGACAACCAGGGATACAATACAGTCAAGGAAGAATGGACCCAGGCAATTGGCAAGGCAAAGTTTGTGGGAGATGAGAACACTGCCATGCTTAAGGTTTCATTTTTCGGCCCGTTTTACTCGGGATACAACGTCATAGCGCTTGATGATGAGTATAAATATGCCCTGGTAGCCGGAGAGAGTCTCAAGTACCTGTGGATACTCTCCCGCGAGACCTCCATTCCTGATGACATAAAGGAGAGATATCTGAAGATTGCCGGAGATATCGGGTACAATGTCTCCGACCTTATCTGGGTAAAACACGACAATCAGCGGTAGGGTCTCCGTGTTACCGGCAGGCAACTGAGGCAGGCTTTCGTGAGAAAAATACTATCGCCATAAGGCATTAACGAAGGCAGGGTGTCTGTTTGCCGCCATAGACACAATTTTCCTTGCCACGGCTCCATATGAGTACCCGTGTATCTCTGCTGCCATGGCAAAGCTGGTATCCATGCTTATGTCGTTATTCGGATTGAAATCGAGGAGATAGAACTGCTGATCACGAAGGCGGAGGTCAAACCGGGCATAGTCGCGACACCGCAGTCCCTTCCAGGCTTTAATTACCACATCTTCCATGCTTTGCAGCTCTGCATCATCAAGAGGTGCCGGCAACAGGGTTTCAATCCTTTCGTAATGTTTCGAACCGGGAATAAATTTTGAATCGTAAGTACAGAGTCTGTCGCGGGCTTCACGAAAGAATGAAAAATCCATCTCTGCCGGGGGCAGCATCTCGGGCCTGCCATTGCACCAAACAGAGACGTGGAATTCACGGCCGTCAATAAAATCCTCAACCAGGGCCGGCTGTTTCAGTTCATTGTTTACCACCGCAATCTGATTCCTTAGTGCCAGTGTATCATACACTACCGAATTTTCACTAATTGTCAGGCTGCAATGCTCCCGTGACGGCTTGACGATAGCCGGGAAGAGGTCCCAGTCTCCAGCTTCTTCCGGGGCAAGAATTTCCCCATACGGAGTATTTATGTCAAAGGAAGCCAATACCTCCTTAACCTTCTGCTTGTCATAACTCAGATCAATCACCCCCGGGACGTTACCTGTATATGAGAATCCCCTCTCTTCAATCGTCCTGATAACCCTGCTTTCGCTTTCAGGAATTCCGGGCATCGTTTCGCAGAGGTTAAACAGCAGGGTGTCATCAGGATTGTACCTGTCAAGCACCTGTGCCAGTCCCGTGCTGTTCAACTCTTCAGAGACTGTCTCTATTCCTTCTTCCCTCAGTGCTTTGCAAAGTTCCCCGGCTGAGCTTCGGGCACTGCTGATTTCGAAACTGTTCCAGCTAAGATCTATATCATATATAACAACTACCTTCACGTAAATCTCCGGTTGCTAAACTAAAATAAAAGTTTGAAAAAGTGAGGCACAAAACTTATGTTATACAAACTTTCCCTCAGAAAAGATTAAACAATTTCGCTTACCGCAGACAGGCACATTGCTGACAGAAGATAAATCGTTAACAGGTTACATTTTTACACCAGCCAGCAATATCCAATTTGCTATTACATACTATCTTTACTGAACATTGCGAGATATAACCTGTTATATTTTTAAAACAAAATGTTATAAAATTCGAATTAAACAATGAAAGTTAAGGACAAAAAGATTATTGTTACCGGAGGTGGCAGCGGAATAGGGAGGTCGCTGGTGCTGGAGTTGCTCAGCAGGGGAGCATCGGTAATAGCTCTCGACATCAACCGTGCAAGCCTTGATGAGACGTCGGAACTGGCAGGTGATAAAAAAAATTCTCTGACCTGCATGGTTCTTGACATCACTGACAGGTCCGGCGTCCAGGAATTCGCAAGACAGCAGGCAGTAGAGGATGCTGACGGTCTCATAAACAACGCCGGCATCATTCAGCCGTTCAAGAAGCTTGGTGATCTGACACAGGAAGAGATAGACAGGGTTGTCAACGTTAATTTCTGCGGCACTCTCTGTCTCACAAGGTCCATGCTGCCTATCCTGAAGAGCAGGAAGGAGGCTCATCTCGTTAATATCTCAAGTATGGGAGGTTTTCTACCGGTACCCGGTCAGACTGTTTACGGGGGAGCAAAGGCGGCTGTAAAGCTTATAACCGAGGGACTCCACTCTGAGATGAGAGATACCAGTGTCAGAGTAACGATTGTCTTCCCCGGCGCTGTAAACACCAATATTATGGAAAACAGTGGCCTGCAGACAGCCAGAACAGCAGATGCAGAGAAACAGGCAGGCAAGATTCTGTCGGCCGGAAAGGCTGCAGAGATTATCATTGACGGCATGGAAAAAGACCGTTATCGCGTTTTAGTCGGGAAAGACGCCAAGATGATGGATATCCTGTATCGGCTAAGTCCCAGGCTTGCTGCGGGCTTTATTGCAAAGCAGATGAAGCGCCATCTGTCGGTCTGACACAGCAAAGTATCGCCGGATGTTTACGGGGGGGGCTCACCGGGGCATTCAGGCAACTGACTCATTATCTGTAAGGCCCTTTTGCGCCTTCTGAAGGCCTTAGCGAAGGTCCATAATCTGAAATCTTAATGGCACGATTGGCATATTTAATTGATTTTACCGATATTGCAGTTGCTTTTGCCGGGTGACAGTAAAGTGTCTTCCGGAGACGCAACCCTGAAACCATTGATTGTTTAACTATCAGGAGAAAGCCGAAAATCCTCAAGAGTAGGCACAACAAAAAATTTAAGACCTATGAAAACAACCATGAAATTATTTCTTGCTGTTGCGGTATTAATTTTCGTATCCTGCGGCCAGTCAAAGAAAGAGACCACCGCCAAAGATGTTGAAAAAGAAGTTCAGGAGGCCGTTGATGCCACTCAGGAATTCGCCGCAGACAAGCTGGGTGACCTTAAGGCTGATTTTGAAAAGTTTGCCGAGAATGCCGGCAAGCAGGTGGATGTGGTGAAGGAAGAATTCAACTCACTCAGTGATGAGCTGAAGGCTGAGTACCAGGAGAAGCTTGACGCCCTGGAGAAGGAGAAGCAGGAGATTGACAACAAGATGGCCGAATACGGTGAAGCTGCCGATGACAAAAAGGAGGCCATGAAGGAAAATATTGAACAGCTCAATGAGGCCTTTGCCAAGAGTCTTGATACCTTTAAAAAAGAGATCTCTGACAAGAAATAACTTTTTGGGCACCACGAATATCAGATGTGTGCCGGGAGAGTTTTCTCTCAGAACCCGCATTAATCTTATAACATAACCAGGGCAGAATTTATTTAAACCCTGATGACAATTTATCTTGATTACAACGCCACCACTCCTGTTGACAAGGAGGTGGCACAGGCAGTTCAGCCCTATCTCTATGAGCACTTTGGCAATCCGTCAAGTGCTCATAGCTTTGGTACTGAGACGAAGCTTGCCGTGGAGAAAGCCCGAAGGCAGGTTGCCTCTCTTATCAACTGCCAGCCCGGTGAGATCATCTTTACCAGCGGGGGCACCGAGTCGAACAACTATGCCATCAAGGGATATGCATATGCCAACCGTCAAAGGGGAAATCACATAATAACCTCAACCATTGAGCATCCGGCGGTGACTGAGGTATGCAGGTATCTTGAAGGAAAGGGATTTGAAGTCACCTACCTCCCGGTTGACGAATACGGATTGGTTGATCCGGCCCGGCTTGAGGCGGCGATCACACCGGCAACGATTCTGATCACTGTTATGCATGCCAACAATGAGATAGGCACCATTGAGCCCATTGGCGAGATTGCCGCCATTGCCCGCAGGCATAATATCGCATTACACACTGATGCGGCGCAGTCGGTCGGGAAGCATCCTGTTGACGTAAAGGAACTGGCAGTGGATATGCTCACTATTGCCGGTCACAAGCTCTATGCACCCAAGGGTGTAGGGGCACTCTACATCAGGGACGGAATAGTACTTGAGAAGCTTATCCACGGGGCTGACCACGAGCAGAACAGGCGGGCAGGAACAGAGAATGTTGCGGAGATCGTCGGCCTGGGAAAGGCATGCGAGATAGCGGGTCGTGATCTTGAAAATAACATCCCTCATTTCAGGAAGATGCGCGACCTGCTTCACCGGCAGCTGGCAGAAAAGGTCCCGGAAGTGAAGCTCAACGGTCATCCGGAGTTACGTCTCTCCAACACTCTCAGCCTGAGCTTCAGGAACACGGAAGCCAACATTTTGCTGAACGAGATGGAGATGAATGGCATTGCCGCCTCAGCCGGTGCTGCCTGTCATACCGATTCCGTTGATCTCTCTCCGGTACTCACCGCCATAGGACTGGAAATGGAATATGCCATGGGAACCATCAGGTTCTCTGTCGGACGTTCTACCACTGCCGATGAGATCGC
>JAVEXM010000021.1:0-23521 GCA_034004025.1 Bacteroidales bacterium | reverse complement strand
ACAGGGATCCTGACAACAGCCATGAAACGCGGCCTGCTG
Organism: Bacteroidales bacterium; assembly: GCA_034004025.1. Lineage (GTDB taxonomy): Bacteria > Bacteroidota > Bacteroidia > Bacteroidales > VadinHA17 > SR-FBR-E99. The sequence goes on along the minus strand of JAVEXM010000021.1, from coordinate 23,482 downwards.
GGAGAAAATGCCAAAGCTGAGGTGACAGCCTCGATGGCGGAGCTTAACAAAAAGGCCGCGGATATACTGCATAATTATACCGTTCATGCCTGTACTGATGTTACAGGCTTTGGACTGATAGGACACCTCAGTGAGGTAACGGTTGCCAGCAGCGTGAATGCTGAGCTGTTTGCCGATGCAGTACCCTTTTTCCCCGAGGCGGCCAATCTTGCAGCAGCCGGTATTATCCCGGGAGGCACCACAAACAACCTGAGCTATTTTTCAAGACACACAAACTGGGGCGAAGAGATCTCAGCAATCACACGTGCCATTCTCTGTGATGCGCAGACTTCCGGCGGACTGCTGGTAACCGTCCCGGCCGGAGAGACGCAGAGACTTCTGGAGGAGCTTAGGGATGCCGGACTGCTCTCAGCAGCCCACATTGGCAACTGCACAGCCAGAGGCAACGGAACCATAAGTGTGAAGCTGCATCGCAGCAATGTGAAAATGAAATAGAGCCGGAAAAATGGGTATCACCGTCAGACCTGCCAAAAAGGATGATTCCCCTAAAACCAAAAACCAATGAATATAACTGTCAGACCTGCCACTGAAAATGATTTACCTAAAGCCATATATCAATGGAAATAACCGTCAGACCTGCCACAGAGGATGATTTCCCTGCTGTATTGTCACTTATAAAAGAGCTTGCCGAATTTGAGAGAGCCACTGAGAAGGTAACCAACAGCGTTGAGCAGATGAAACAGGAGCAGGATCTCTTCAGATGCTTTGTCGCCGAGACCGGATCAGGGGAGATGGTCGGTATGGCCCTCTTTTTCATGGCCTATTACACGTGGGTCGGCAAATCGATATATCTCGACGATATTTATGTGAAGAGGTCTCTCAGGCAGCAGAAGATCGGCACTGCTTTGCTGAACAAGGTGTTTGAGGTTGCCAGGGAAGAGAAGTGCAAGCGGGTGAGGTGGCAGGTGCTCGACTGGAATGAGCCGGCAATCAGCTTCTACAGGAAGTGCGGGGCTGAGATCAGCGACGAATGGCTCAACTGCAGCTTCGATGAAGCGGGCATAGCCGATTTCCATATTTAGTTCAACAAACAACAGCTGCAAACATGAAAAAGCGAAATATTGGTACCCTGGTGATGATCATGATTGTCACACTCCCCCCGTCCCTCTCCTTCTCACAAGGTGAAACGAATCGTGGATGGAAGCTGTCATGGTCTGACGAGTTCAATGGAAACAGCCTTGACACAACAAAGTGGAATGTACTCATGCGTGAGACAAGCAAGCACAATGAGCTGCAGTATTACATCCCGGAGGAGGTATATATTGAGGACGGTCTTTTGCGTATCCGAAGCAGCTGGAAAAATTACGGGTCGCAGGAATACACCAGCGGCAGACTGGATACCAGGGGCAAGTGTGCTCCTGTTTACGGCCGTTTTGAGATCCGGGCCAGGCTCCCGGGCGGACAGGGGATGTGGCCAGCGCACTGGCTCTATCCGCAGAACCGCAACTGGCAGATGGAGTACATCATGGCTGAAGCGGTAGCCGCCGGTAAAGAATCGATGATACCTGAGGAACGGCCCTGGTACAGCGAGATTGACATCATGGAGTTCCTCGGACATGAGAGAGGTGTGCTTTACGGTACCCTTCACTATTACACCTTTGACGGCCAGAAGAAAACCAGTTCCGGAACCTGGCGCAGCTCAACCGATTATTCTGCAGGGTTTCATCTGTACGCACTGGAGTGGGAACCAGACTCGATAAGGTGGTATATAGACGACCAGCTCATTCACTCTACAGTCAACGGCATTCCTCATACCCCTCATTATCTGATACTGAACACAGCTGTTGGAGGCAGGTGGCCGGGAGACCCCGACTCGACGACGGTTTTCCCCCAGTATCATGACATTGATTATGTTAAGGTCTATCAAAGACAGTAAGAACAGCAACAGCCAATAGCGGTAAGTATTAAGTGCCAACCTCAAAATCCATGGCGAGATATCAGGGGGGCAGGCCGATTCTCTATCAGTTGATAAATCGTGGTTAATAAAAGTCTAAATCAGATCAAAATGAAAAGATTATTAAGGATTATGTCATTTGCCGTGATGATGGCAATCATTCCGCTCTCAGCCTCGTCCCAGCTGAGTGTCTCCTATTATTCATCGAGCCTGTCCAAAATCGGGCTGGCGTATGATTTCTCACCAAGGTTTTGGAGCGAACTGAGACTGTACAGTAACACTGACATAGGCAACATCACCCCGGAGCTTGTCTTCTGTTTTAATGTTGCCAGCAAGGAATATCACAAGGTATACCTTGGTTTGGGTGCCAATGTAAATTACTTCACAGGAATTGTCATGCCGATAGGATTGCAATTCACACCGTTTGAAAAGTATGACCGCTTCTCGCTGCATATTGAACTGGAGCCGACCCTTGATTTTTCATCAGAGGATGTCATTATCCAGAGTTCGTGGGGGATCAGGTACAGATTCCTCAAGCATAATCCGGAATGATCAGGAAGGGGGGACAAGAGGAGTCAGCGACTGGAAGCGGTGCCGGGCATTGGGAAAGGCGTTGCCGGAACCGATAACCCAGACTCCGAACCGGTAAAATGGTGAAACTGGAAGAACCCAACAAATCAGGCCAATAGATACAATCCAATGAAATCGGAAAAGCAAAAAATGTTATCAGGTGAGCTATACAATGCGTCTGATCCTGTCCTTTCAGAAGAGAGGTTGCGGGCCAGGTTGCTTCTCAAAGAACTGACCGACTCCCGGGAGGATGAAGATGAGAAGAGAAAAATCATACTCAGGAAACTGATACCGGATGCAGGACCCGGCCTGTGGCTACAGCCCCCCTTCTATTGTGATTACGGCTATAACATCAAAACCGGAGAGAAGGTCTTTTTCAATTTTAACTGTGTTGTGCTCGACGTGATGCAGGTCACCATCGGCAGTCGAACCCTTCTTGGTCCCAATGTACAGATATATACCGCCACGCATACAATGGATCACAGGGAGAGGGCTGCAGGGCTGGAGTATGCGAAGCCGGTTACCATAGGAGAAGATGTCTGGATTGGAGGCAGTGCTGTGATCTGCCCCGGGGTTACCATCGGCGACAGGTCGGTTATCGGGGCAGGAAGTGTTGTCACCAGGGATATTCCCTCAGATGTTTTTGCAGCCGGTAATCCGTGCAGGGTCATCAGGGACCTTGATAAGTAAGTGCTTGCTGCATATCAAAAGAACAACATGTAATATAACATGTACACGGGAATCACGGGATCGGAAGTGCTCCTCTGTTGACCCCTGATGGCCTCAGCTGGGCATGGGATTGACTTTCACAATTATAACACTGCATTTTGCACTCCGGTGAGGGCAAAATCAAGTCCCCGGGTCACTGACCCGGGATTTTTGTCAAACGGGATAATTGTAGTACTTTAACGGTGTAAAGCAGGCCGGCGCCAATTCTCCAGGGAATGCAACCAGCCTGCAATGAGATTGTTGATTTTATGGCAATTACAAGAGACCACCCGGCACAGATCCATTCGTACCTCTCCCTCCGCAAGGCTGTGGGATGGATTGGCATCCTCCTTCCCTTCGTGCTGGTGTTCGGTCACCTGATCATTTTCGGCGGCGACAGTCTACTCACCAACATGAGCGTCTATTACCACACCGGCATGCGTGACCTGTTCGTGGGTGCCATCTGTGCAATCGCCCTCTTTCTTTTCTTTTACAGGGGTTATGACAGGTGGGATAACATCTCCGCGAACCTTGCAGGATTCTTTGCCCTGGGGGTGGCGTTCTTCCCGACGGTGGAGGAGGGTCCGTGGGACTGGAAGGCGCAGGTGCATTTTTACAGTGCTGCCTGTTTCCTGGTAATACTTGCACTGATTTCGATCTTTCTCTTTACCCGCGGCGAGGAGTATTCAACGGAGATGAAGAAGAAGAGAAACCTTATATACAGGGTTTGCGGCATCGTAATGCTCATCGCCCTGGCTGCCGTCGAGATCTTCTTCCTCTTCTTTGACGGAAAGAATTCTGACACAAAGTTTGTCCTTATAGCTGAGACAGTTACTCTCATTGCTTTCGGCATCTCATGGCTCACCAAAGGAGGAACCCTTTATCCTGATAAACCAATAAAAAACAATAAAATGGAAAGAGAAGAAAACCTTGTCAAGGTGTTTACTGGCCCCGAGCCCACGGCCCTGCTTCTGATGAAGAGGCTTGAGGAGACCGGGATCAAATCGCTGATTAAGAATGACTCCGGTCTGGGTTATATTGGTGCTGTACCGGCAGTAATCGATCTCTACATCTTTGAAGAAGACATGGAGAAGGCAAAGCTCCTGATTGAGGAGATGAATGAGCAGCAGGATGAGGAAGAAACCGATGATTGATCCAGTTCCAAATTAAAAAATCATGAAAAATACCTTTAGATGCCTTGTGGTAGTTACCCTGGGGGCAATTGCCGTATCATGCAATAATGCAAAACAATCCGAGAATATGATAATAACCAATGCCAAAATATGGACCGGGAACGAGAAGCAGCCTTTTGCAGAAGCGATGGCTGTCTCCGGTGACACAATCGTTGCCGTGGGCAGCATGAGCGAGGTGATGAAACACAGCTCCGGTGAAGGCACAGTCATTGATATGGAGGGTCGGTTTGTCACTCCCGGTTTCATTGATTCACATGTTCATCTGCTGCAGGGAGGATCGAACCTTGCCTCGGTGCAACTGCGCGATGCTTCCACACCAGAGGAGTTCATCAAACGGATTAAAGATTATGCCGCCACGCAGAAGCCGGGGACCTGGATACTCGGCGGCGACTGGGACGGAATGGGATGGGAGAGTCTTCCACACAGGACGTGGATTGACTCCGTCACCCCTGACAACCCGGTCTTCGTGTCGCGCCTCGACGGTCACATGGGTCTGGCCAACTCACTGGCAATGAAGCTGGCAGGCGTTGACGGCGGAGTGAAGGATGTCTCAGGCGGCACTATAGAGCGTGACAGTCGCGGTGAACCGACAGGCATCTTCAAGGATAACGCCATGGATCTCATATCTGTCAAGATCCCGGAACAGTCAGACGAGGAAGTAGACCGGGCCCTGGTGGCAGCGATGAACTACCTGGCTTCCAACGGTGTTACATCCGTCCATGGCGTTGACGCTGCAAGTTATGCTGACGCCATTGACAGGGTACGAGCCAGGGGCGAACAGATAACCCGGATCTATTACCTGAAGACCATAAGCAGGTGGATGGATCTGAAAGAGCAGATTGAACGCGAGGGCAAGGGAGACAGGTGGGTCAGCACCGGTGGTGTAAAAGGATTTGTCGACGGCTCGCTGGGCTCACATACAGCTGCATTCATTGAACCATACAGTGACCTGCAGACCGATTCCGGCCTGTTTGTGTACAGTAAGGAGGATCTTTACCAGTGGATATCAGAATCTGACAGGGCAGGACTCCAGGTAGTCATCCATGCCATAGGCGACAGGGCCATCAATTTCCTTCTCAACACATATGAGAGGGTAGCCATGGAGAACGGGGAGCGCGACAGGCGGTTCAGGATTGAACATTCGCAGCATATTGCTCCCGGCGACATAACGAGGTATGCCGAGCTGAAGGTGATAGCCAGTATGCAGCCCTATCATGCCATTGACGACGGCAGGTGGGCGGAGGAATACATTGGTCCGGAGCGTATGAAGACAACATATGCCTTCAGGTCGCTTATTGACAGCGGTGCGACGGTGGCTTTCGGAAGCGACTGGTTTGTGGCGCCGGCCACTCCCCTGGAGGGCATCTATGCTGCCGTGACGCGCAGGACACTTGACGGAAAAAATCCTGACGGATGGGTTCCGGAGCAGAAGATCACTGTGGAGGAGGCTCTGAAAGCATATACTATCAATGCTGCATATGCCTCTTTCGAGGAAGATATCAAGGGAACACTCGAACCTGGCAAGCTGGCTGACTTTGTGGTGCTTGACCGTGATATTACCTCCATTGATCCGGTGGAGATATGGGACATGAAGGTGCGGCAGACCTGGGTAGGCGGAAAGAAGGTTTTTGACCGGACCACGGATCAATAATGCACAATTCAGTGAAAAATAAAAACCACATGTTCAGGGCTATAGTTACGGCCGGACTGTTGCTGGCGGTCCTGAACTGTCAAAATACAAATGCTCAGATGAAGAGAGCCAGGGAGTACGGGATAGAGATCGGCATACTGCGTACCGGCAACTACAATGCCATCACTGATGTGCCGGGAGTGAAGGCAGGCCATTTCACCCTTAAGCAGGGAGATTCGGTAAACACGGGAGTCACTGCCATCCTTCCGCATGACGGGAACATTTTTCAGCAGAAGGTCCCGGCGGGTATATTCGTGGCCAACGGCTTCGGTAAGCTGACAGGCTATACTCAGGTGGAGGAGCTTGGCAACCTGGAGACACCGGTGGTTCTTACCAACACGCTGAGTGTGCCAACTGCCGTGGCCGCTGTGGTTGAGCATACCCTCTCCCAGCCTGGCAATGAGAGGGTGATGAGCGTCAATGCCGTGGTTGGGGAGACCAATGACGGCAGGATGAATGATATCAGGGGAAGGCACATAACCACGGAACATGTGCTGGAGGCAATCAGGAATGCCGGTGGAGGACCTGTTGCAGAGGGCAATGTAGGGGCCGGCACCGGTACCGTCTGTTTTGGTTTCAAGGGAGGGATAGGCACCTCCTCACGTGTGTTGCCCTCTGTAAGGGGCGGTTATACCGTAGGCGTGCTTGTGCAGACGAACTACGGGGGCATCCTGCAGGTCAACGGGGTGCCTGTCGGGCAGGAGCTGGGACGTTACAGCTTCAGGAACAATGTGGATGAGTACAGGGAGGACGGATCATGCATGATTGTTGTAATGACGGATGCGCCGCTCACCTCCAGGAACCTGAAACGGCTTGCCGCCAGGGCTTTTGCCGGCATGATGCGAACGGGAGCGTCAGGATCCAACGGCAGCGGGGACTATATAATTGCAGTATCAACGGCTGAGGAGTTGCGGATCCCCTACTCTTCCGAATCGATGTACGAGGAGTGGCGCGAGATCAGGAATGATGAGATGGATCTTCTCTTCCAGGCTGCGGCCGAGGCAACCGAGGAGGCCATTATCAACTCGCTCTTTGCCGCTGAGACAGCCAAAGCGAGAAACGGCATGACAATACAGGCACTGCCCGTGGAGGAGACGCTGCAGATACTCCGGAAATACAACAGGCTCAGGGATAAATGAGCGACCAGGTGAGAAAGCGAATCCTCAGGTTCATTGCCGTATTGGTGCCGGTAGTTGCTTTTTCCGGACAGCAGGTGAGAGCACAGGAGTGGCCCGTGCTGGAGGCATCTACCCCTGCGCATCTGCCAGGTGAACTTACCGAAGCCATAGACTCTCTTTATCGTGTCTATTCTGCTGAGAACCATCTTCCGGGTATTGCCTACGGTATCATCATCGACACCACGCTGGTCTTTTCGGGCTGCAGTGGCTACGCCAACCTTGCTGACGGAAGGCCCATCACCTCCTCCACCGCCTTCCGGGCAGCCTCCATGACCAAGAGTTTCACAGCCATGGCGATACTGAAACTTCGCGATGAAGGGAAGCTGAATCTCGATGATCCAGTGCACAAATATCTCCCTGAACTGATGGATCTTAAATACCTGACAGCTGACGCGCCCGTGCTAACGATACGGCATCTGCTTACTCATACCGGCGGGTTTCCGCAGGATGACCCATGGGCCGACAGGCAGCTGGAAACTACGGAGGAGGAGCTCAGCGCCATAATCAGCAAGGGGATATCGATGTCAAATATCCCCGGCATCAGTTACGAATACAGCAACCTGGGATATACGCTCCTGGGGAGGGTCATCAGGGCTGTCACCGGCGAGTCTTACCAGTCGTACATCTCTTCACACATCTTCAGGCCTCTGGGCATGGGCAGCACTGTATGGGAGTTCGGTGACCTGCCGGACGGGGTCATGGCGCAGGGATACAGGTATCACCACGGCAAATGGAGCGAAGAGGAACTCCTGCATGACGGTCCTTTCGGTGCCATGGGAGGATTGATCTCCACGGTCGGCGATTTCGCCCGCTATGCCATCATGCACCTCTCGGCATGGCCACCACGCTGCGCAGCTGAGACCGGACCGGTTAAAAGAAGCACCCTGAGAGAGATGCATACGCCCTCATCAGGAGTGTCATACAGCAGCAACACACTCTATCCCGGAGGACCCGACTGTCACGTAATTGTGGCATACGGCTACGGTCTCCGGTGGTCAGTCGACTGCCAGAGCAGAGAGAAGATCTATCACAACGGCGGGCTTCCGGGTTTCGGAAGCAACTGGACTATCATGCCCGATTACAGGATCGGCATTGTTGCCTTCAGCAACCGTACTTACGGTTCTACCTGGGCTGTCAACCAGGAGGTTCTGGAGATGCTCATAGATTCAATGGATATCCAGCCCCGCGCGTCCGAAGTGACCGGCACTCTCCGAAGCAGGATGAATGACCTGGTCAGGATCCTCCCCGGATGGGATATTTCCGGGTTCGAGTCACTCTTTTCGGATAATTTCTTTATTGACAATCTGCCGGAAGATCTGAAGACTGAATCAGCCATGATATTTAAAAAAGCTGGTGAGATATTACACATCAGGGAGATTGTCGCGGAGAACAGCCTCAGGGGCTCTTTTGTGATTGAGTGCAGTGATGGCAACATCACTGTCGGGTTTACCCTTACACCGGAGGCCACACCTCGAATCCAGGCCTTCAGCATTGCATTAACACCAAAGAGATAAGAGTATGAGAGGAGTGATAATTCTGTCAGCCTGCCTGCTGCTGGCTTCATGTTCAACAAAACAATCGGGAAAGACTATGTTAAGCGGACTTGATTCATTGCTTACGGCCCAATTCCGGGCAGATGAACCCGGAGGGGCTGTGCTGGTCATGAAAGGTGACAGCACCGTATTCATGAGATGCATCGGAGTGGCCGACCTGGAAACGGGCGAGGAGATCTCCCCGAATACACTTTTCAATCTCGGCTCTATATCCAAAACCTTTGTAGCCAACGGGATACTCATCCTGGATGAGGAAGACAGGCTCGCGGTGACCGACCCCATGAGCAGCTATTTCTCTGAATTCAGGAGCAGGGAGATAGCCGATGCGGTTACCATCACACATCTCCTCACCCATACGTCGGGTTTGCCGGATATAAGGCACGTGGATGAGAATCGCGAGTTCTTCATCACCGCGAAGGACTATGAGAATTTCGCACCGGTTATGCAGGCAGAGAAGCTGAATTTCTCTCCCGGGGAGAGGTATGAATATTCCAATCCCGCCTTCAACGGCCTGGCGCTGATCATCGGGAAGGTGACCGGAAAAAAGTGGCAGCAGTTCATCGCTGAGAGGATCTTCTCCCCTGCCGGGATGACATCGAGCACCATCACCGACGGTCCTCACCCCGAGGCGGGTGTGTCACACGCCTATGAGCTCATGAACGGCAAGTGGGAAGAGTCAGATTACGGAGAATTCCCCACTTTTCCCGCTGCCGGGAACGGAGGGGTTTGGAGTTCCATAACGGAACTTGCAATGTATGAGAAGGCTATCAGGCAAAACCTCTTCCTGAGCAGGGAGCTCACGGAGAGGTCAAGGAGCATATACCGTCCGGAGGTATGGGCAGACACGGTTCCTCCGTTCATCGGTTACAGCTGGTTCATAGGAGAGGAACAGTTTCTCGGGGAAGAAAACAGTTTTGGTGTCAGACTCGTATATCACACAGGCGACCAGGGTGGCTTCAGGGCTTTCCATGTAGCCATCCCTGAAAAGGATATCCTTTATGTCGGCCTGTTCAACAGGCCGCCTGATGACCTGCACGGAATCATCAGGACAGGACTGGCATCCCTCATAAAACATAACTGGTTGGATTAAAAGTCTTTGCAGCGCACATGCTGATTTAATTCTCTCAAGGATGAGCAATTGCAGCCGACTTACCGGGACAGACAACTAAATAATATTGCTATTTTTGTGTCATGACACTTCAGATTTTTCTTTTACTGGCGGGCCTGGGGCTGGTGATAGCCGGAGCTGAATGGCTGGTCAGCGGAGCCTCCTCACTCGCAAGAAAATTTAAAATACCGGATCTCACAATCGGGCTGACCATTGTTGCATTCGGAACCTCAGCCCCGGAGCTGGTGGTAAACCTCTTTGCATCGGCTACTGACCACCAGGATATCTTCTTTGGGAACATTCTGGGGAGCAACAATTTCAATCTGTTCATAATCCTTGGCATTGCAGGATTAATCCTTCCGTTAAAAGTACAGGTAAGTACAGTCTGGAAGGAGATTCCGATGTCACTGGCTGCCCTGGTGATATTCTACCTGATGGTTCACATCCCCTCCCCCGGCGGGGAGCAGATGCTCGGAAGATTTGACGGTCTCATTCTGCTGGGGCTGTTTGTATTATTTCAGTACTACATTTACCGGCAGATTAAGGATTACAAGCCGGAGGATACCGAACATAAACCTTCCGGCCCGCTCATCAGGATGATTATCTTTATCATCCTCGGGCTTGCAGGGCTTGTCATCGGAGGAAAGCTGGTCCTTGATAATGCCGTTGAGCTGGCGAAAGCGATGGGTATCAGTGAAAAGGTCATTGGGCTTACCATAATTGCCGCCGGCACCTCCCTGCCTGAGCTGGCTACATCTGTAGTAGCCGCCTTCAGAAAGAATGCCGACATTGCGGTTGGCAATATTGTTGGCTCCAACATCTTTAATCTCCTCCTTATCGGTGGCACGGTTTCCTTAGTCAGTCCCGTCAAATACAGCCCAATTTTTGACATCGACTTCTACATACTTGCTGCAGGGACAATTGTTCTCTTCATCAACCTGCTGACCTGGAGGAAGCACCGGCTTGACAGGTGGGAGGCAGCTATGTTGCTGCTGTTTTATGTCGGTTATACGGCTTATCTGATAGCGAAGTAGCAGAAAGCCTGAAGAGAATACCGGTTAATCATATACAGGACACACCCGCCAGTAAATTCTACCAGGTATCTCGTTCAGCGGATGTCATTTCATTGTTCCAGGGGATATGCCCCCACATAGGGTTTAGTTCGCTTCTTAAGCTTCAGCAGTGACTGTATGCCGGCCGGCGGTGCTGTTGCAGCATTGTTCCCCCGGAAACCTGAAAGGGGCCTGTAATTGAGCAGCTCAGGGCTTATGAAGACATTATGATCGGTCAGCATCATGCTGTGCCCTTCAAAGCGGGGATGAAGGGCATTCAGTTCCGCAGGTGATTTCAGGGCCGTAAAACAGTTCTCATTCTCAGCAGGGCTCCAGAGTATCAGTGGCATATCCTTACGGTTACTGCTTTCCGCGTAGACATTGTTGTCAATCTCTTTCAGCTGAGGGTCCTTCAGCCTGTCGCAGAGGATGTTCCTCTGCCAGACGAAGAGATGTGGCCTGTTCAGGCTGGCATCGGCCGCCATCAGGTTATTGACGAATACATGACCGTCGCGTTCATCAACATCAGGGCCCGTAGCCGGATGCCACCCGAAGTGATCACCCGCGGCGCTGCGCTCGCTGCGACTAATACATGCGGTGCTGTTGACAAGGGTGTTGTTGTACATCCTGACATCGCAGCTGTTGAGAATATGTATTCCCAGTTCGCAGTTGACAAAGACGTTACCGGCGCATATGGCACCCTTCGATATCTCAAAGAAGAAGCCGCTCTCGCTGGGCCATGTCTGAAGGTATGAGACGCCACGGTCTATCAGTCCCACTCCCTCAATCCAGTTGTTGATGAAAACGCCGTCAACATTGCCGACATCATACCAGATTCCGTTTGAGAAGGGCAGGTCTGTCACCAGGTTGTCACTGCAGGTGACGCGGTAGCACTGGTTGAATATCTTGACCGCGGCCGGGTAGTATCCGGTTATGCGCTCAATATTGTTGCGCGTAAAGATGTTCCTTTCAAGAAAAACGTCGGAGGAACTCAGTATGTAGATCCCCTCGGTGCTCGTGTCACTCACCTTACAGTTTCGTATTGTAAGCCTGTCGCCCCTCAGGTATGCCGCCACGCGTGAGCAGAAAGATACAGTGCAGTGCTCGAGTGTAGTACCCACCACATCCTTGCCATGTTCGCTTTCCGGAGAGATGCCTTCCGGATCCTTGCCATCGACCTCAATGGCCCTGTAGGCATACTGTGTGAAGGTCACTCCCCTGATGACCGGGCCTATGCCGTCAGAGACCTTTCCGTGGCACTCACCTATTATGCGGTGCAGTCCGACGTTGAAGGCAGTGATCTCAACAAGCCTGTCCGTGGGGTCTGTTCCGATATAGACCAGTCCTGTCTCATAATCGATATAGTAGGAATTATCATCCACCTCACCCTCATATCCTGCTGCCTGAAGGAACCAGCCGTCGATAAAGACCATATCATCATTGAACCGGTGCAGCGGTGTCTCTCTCCCGCTCCTGAGGCGCATCCACCAGTCGGCAGGCTTCGAGGGAAACAGCCTCTCCCATTTCGTCACCCAGAGTCCGTTTCTCAGGTTCATCCACTCTGTGGCGGCATATGTTCCCTTAAGGACAGGCATCTCGTCCTGATATGGCTGAATGGTGACACCCTGGTTCAGCACCAGGTTGCCGGTCCGGTAGATGCCGCCGCGCATTATTATCACATCACCGGTGACCACCTTTTCAATGGCAGCCTCGATGGTTGTCGGGGAGGCAACGCTCTCTCCCGTCGCCGCCCTGTCGCCGTCAGGTGCAACGTAGAATATCCTTCCCACGGTCTGCGGTATCTGCCAGGTCTGTCTCACAGGGCCGTACGGACCCCCTGAAGGCTGGGCAGATATGGGGATGAAAAAGAGGGTCGTGAGAGCCGTTATGGCTGCAAGACGAAAAAAAGCTGTTAACTTTAATGAGCGATCTGTGTTCATATTACAGGACTTATTGATGAAACCGATTGTCTAAAGTTACGAAACTTTGCAGGACCTTAAAAGAATTTAGCTATGAAAAGGAACATACTGACTCTGAGCCTGGCTCTCAGCACACTGCTCCTCCCGGGTCAGCCGGGCGTCGGAAACAGTGATATATCAAAAATTGACTGGCAATTCAAAGGCCTGTCTGACGGTGTCACCCTCAGATATGCCAATGACACACTCTTCAACTCTGTGCAGGCAATTTATGTTGTTGATATCGACACGTCGGCAGCCGCGTTCGAATTCGGTGTTGCTGTACCTGACACCAGGATGGCGACGAGTGCAATTGCGCAGCAGGAAGGAGTGCTGGCGGCTGTCAACGGCACCTTCTTCAACATGCGTGAGGGTTACAATGTCCATTATGTGAGGGTTGATGACAGTCTCATCGCGGTAACGGACGAAGGGGAATTCGGAATCCGTGCCACTGGGGTCTTCACTGCTACAGGTGAGATTACCGATATCATGCCCTGGGGTCCGGAGCGGGAAGATGCTGGTGCAGTAATTGCTGAAGATGCCATTGTCAGCGGCCCCCTGCTGATAGATGACGGAGTGGATATGTTTCTTGACAGCATAAACTTCAACACCTATCGCCATCCTCGTACCATGGTCGGTATCACCGGCCAGGGGCATCTGCTTCTTGTGGTCGTTGACGGCAGACAGCCGGGCTATGCTGAGGGGATGAGCCTGTTTGAGCTTCGGGCCCTGGCGCACAGTCTTGGATGCACTGATGCCCTCAACCTTGACGGCGGCGGATCAACGACACTTGTAATTGCCGGTGAGGGCAGCGACGGGGTGGTAAACAGGCCCTCGGGAAAGGTACAGAGGCCTGTGCCAAGCATCCTTTTTGTGAGACAGGCTGACGATAACTGCAATAAATAAGAATTTCGCCGGCACTGTCACGGCAAGAAATATATACCTGTGCTTTATTCACAATTAACAAAAAGAAGAGATATATGAGTTACACACTTCAGCCAGGCCAGAAGGCCCCGAATTTCAGGCTGCCGGCCACTGACGGCAGGAAATACAGCCTGTCAGACTTCGATGATTACCCATACCTTGTGATATTCTTTACCTGTAACCACTGTCCGTATGTTATAGGCTCTGACGAGGTGACAAGGGCCACGGCAGAGAAATTCGGGGATGCGGGGGTGGCATTTGTCGGAATAAATTCAAACAGTGAAAACACCTATCCCGAAGACAGCTTCCCCAACATGGTGAAGCGGATGGAGGAGCACAACTTTCCGTGGAAATACCTGTACGACAAAGACCAGTCGGTGGTAAAGGCCTACGGGGCTCTGAAGACGCCGCACTTCTATCTCTTCAATCGTGAGAGGGAGCTGGTTTATACAGGCAGGGGTGTTGACTCCCCGCGTGACACTTCACGCATGACCGTCAATGATCTTGAGAGGGCACTTGAGGAGATGATCTCAGGCAGGGAGGTCTCCGTACCTGTCACCAATCCCATTGGCTGCAACATCAAGTGGGAAGGTCATGATGCAAAGTGGATGCCGCCCGAAGCATGTGATCTGGTGTAAAGGATGCTCACTGCAGCCAGGGGTACTGGCTAAAGAGGTTGATACTTTCTGAATCGAATGATGATCAGCGGGCAACCTATTGATCCATCACCGGTTCAAACGAATAAAGACAAGCATATCAAGGGAATTTAACAAACACTATCAGGCTCCGGTATCATCATAAAACAGAGGTAGCTAAATGATAAGAATAAGAAAAATCACCAACCCTTATGTTGAGGCTAACGTAAAAAAGATCGAGGCTGTCAGGGATATCCTCAGGAAGCAGTTCCCGGATGTCCGGGAGGAGAAGATCAATGCGATTGATTCGCAGCTGGTTGATCCATTGAAGCACAGGTACCAGACCTCCATCTTCATCGCAGAAGACATACATGGGTCTGTCAAAGCCTGTGCTGTGCTTCACTTCATGCCTGATCTTCAGTTCTGTTATCTTGACTATATAGCCTCATCGCCTGACACCCCGTCGTCAGGGTTCGGAGGTGCACTGTATGAACGTCTGAGGGAGGAGGCAGGCTCGTTTGATGCCACTGGACTTTTCTTTGAGTGCCTTCCTGACGACCCGTTGCTGTGCAGCGATCCGCAGATACTTCAGCAGAACCGCAAGCGTCTGGCTTTTTATGAACGGTTCGGCGCCAGGCCCATTGACAACACACTTTACGCAACACCCGTCAAGCCCGGTGACGACTGTCCTCCCTACCTGGTCTTTGACGGGCTTGGGAGAGGTGAGCCGTTGTCGCGAAAGAATGCCCGTGATATAGTCAGGGCCATACTTGAGAGGAAGTACGGAGATTATTCCGGTGCCGTTTACAACGATACTGTGATTAACAGTTTTACAGATGATCCGGTAGTAATAAGGCCACCCCGGTATAGCCGGAGGAAGAGTAACTCCGTAGTGGAGCCGGACCTTCCCGGGAAGAAGATCTGGCTGGTCGTCAATGACCGACACTCTATACACCATATCAGGGAGCGCGGGTATGTTGAATCGCCGGTAAGGGTGAAGAGCATAATGAGGGAACTTGACAAGAGCGGGCTGTTCAAGCCGGGAAAGATCAGGGAGTATCCTGACAGGCACATCCTTGAGGTACATGATCCCAATTACTACAATTATTTCAAAAAGGTGTGCCAGAGCATCCCCAGGGGAGAATCGGTCTATCCTTATGTTTTTCCGATACGTTATGCCTCACGGGCTCCCAAGGAGCTCTCGGTACGGGCAGGGTATTACTGTTTCGACACCTTCACCCCGCTGAACCAGGATGCTTTTCTTGCAGCGCGCCGGGGAGTGAACTGCACCATGAGTGCCGCTGACGAGATACTGGCCGGAACAAAGTATGCCTATGTCCTCACCCGTCCGCCCGGACATCACACGGAGAGGTCAGTCTTCGGAGGCTTCTGCTATTTCAACAACTGCGCCATAGCAGCCCACCACATGAGCAAAAACGGCAGGGTTGCCATTCTCGACATCGATTATCATCACGGCAACGGGCAGCAGAACATCTTTTACCGGAGGAATGATGTTCTTACTGTCTCACTCCACGGGCACCCCTCGTTTGCTTACCCCTATTTTTCGGGATTTGAGGAAGAGAAAGGTGATGGTGAAGGATTAGGTTACAACTATAATTTTCCGCTGGCTGAGAAATTAACCTCGGAGCAGTACAGAAAGACGCTTAAAAGGGCGCTTAAGATCATCAGCGATTACAGGCCTGACTACCTGATAGTTGCCCTCGGGCTCGACCCTGCCAAGGGTGATCCCACGGGCACATGGAGTTTCGCACATGATGACTTCAGGCAAAACGGTGAGATGATCGGAGGACTCAGGCTACCGACACTTGTAGTACAGGAAGGTGGCTACCGGAACCAGTCGCTGGGCAGCAATGCCCGAGCGTTCTTCACCGGCCTTCACAGAGCCTGGAATGGCATTAAAAGCAAGTAATTCAACAGCTTTGAGTATATTTGCAGAATTGGTAAAAGACCGGAATACCTGTGGGTATTTCCGGAAAAAAATGAGCTGATGATGAGATCTATTTTCAAAATGGGCAACCTGAAGAGCTATATCCTGGTGATAGTATTGCTGGCGGTCGCCATCATACTGTTCGCGAACAAACTTCTGTTGTGGGGAGCGGGATTTCTTGCTGCAGGGCTAATTGTCTTCGGCATACAGCAGCTCATACAGCTCAACGTGAAAGTCTCGAAATTTGAAGACAACATAAGCGGACTGGAGGAGAAGAACCAGAATCTTGTCAAGATCAATGAGAAGCTGATCGAAGAGAATGCTTTTCTGAAGGAGAGGCATTTTCAGATAACGCAGATCAAGAGCATCCTGGAGATGAATCTCTTTGAGATTGACACCCGGTTCAAGCGAACCGTCAACAAGCTGGAGCAGACAGCTGATAGGGAGATCAAGTTCATCGGAAGCCTGAGTGTGTCGCTGAAGGCGAAATACGGTATCGACCTGAAGGAGCTGAGATTCAAATATATGCCTGAGAGTGATGAGCTTGTTGTTGCAAATATCAATCCCAGGTTTCTTTCATTCGGCAACAGGAAGCTGGAATGGGAGTTTTTTGAGACACTTGAATACCGCAGGCAGTTACCGCTGACCACAAAGAGGTGGATGACCAGCGATGACCTGGCTGACAGGGCGGAAAAACTTAAGGAGGAGATCAGGCTGCAGACGGAGCATTCGCTGGAGAGCGGACCGGAGGAGTTTGCATGGATCATGGAGCCCATCAGGGAAAATGTTGAGAACACAATCAAGATCATGTTCAAGGGTGTCTGCAGCAACATTCATATTGCAGAACGTGCAGACAAAACCTTTGTACCTATTGAGGAGATAAAGATCGAGAGGCTGCAGGAGCAGAAAACGCTTAAGAAACATGATGAGAAGTAAATGCCGGAAAGCCTTCCTGGCTTTTTGGGTAATTGTGCTTACCGTTTCGGGTTGCGGCCGGCATCAGAAGTCAGGCAGTGAATATACACTATGGTATGACACACCCGCCGGTGAGTGGACTGAGGCTCTTCCCGTGGGCAACGGGCGACTTGGGGGAATGCTGTTTGGCAACCCATCTGTTGAGAGGCTCCAGGTGAATGAGGAGTCGCTCTGGGGCGGAGTCAGGATCCCCAACAACAATCCCGGTGCTCTTGAGGACCTGCCCCGGATCAGGAAACTGATCCTTGACGGCAACATTCCTGAGGCCTATGAGCTGGCCGAGAAGCACCTGGCTGGTATTCCGGGAAAGACAAGGTCATACCAGACACTGGGCGACATATACTTTCTTTTTGCAGATACCGCAGGTACAGTGACAGATTACCGGCGCGAGCTGGACCCGGAGAGAGGAATTGCCAGTGTCAGCTATCTCAGGGACGGCGGACGGATCGAATATGAAGTCTATGTATCGGCTCCCGATGACATCATGGTAATATCAATGAAGTCGGAGCGAAAGGGTGGTCTTGACATGTCACTCTCACTCTCCCGCCCGCAGGACGCTGTAATAACGGTGACGGAGAACCGTATAGACATGGAGGGACAGGTTGTTGACGCAGATGATCCGTCGAAGGGACCGGCAGGAGCTCATATGAAATTCTTCGCCTCACTGATGGTCATGAGCTGCGACGGCACCCTCACCCCTTCCGATACTGTTCTGCAGTACTCTGACGGCAGTGAGATTGTGCTCTTTTTCAATGCCAGCACTGATTACAACGTTGACCTTCTGGACCTTGACCGTTCACTAGACCCCAAAAAGCGCTGTATGGAAGCCATCAGCGCCGCATCATGGAAATCGTTTAAGCTTCTGAAGGAATCGCACATCGGGGAACATTCGGAAAAATTCAACCGTGTGGGCCTGTCGCTCGGCGGAGATCCCTCTGCTGACTCAATACCCACTGATGAGCGGCTGAGGAGATTCCGGGCCGGAAGTGATGATCCGGGACTGATAGCCACATATTTTCAGTACGGCAGATACCTGCTGATGGGATCATCGCGCGCCCCGGCGCAGTTGCCGGCCAACCTGCAGGGCATATGGAACAGGGATATGCTTGCACCGTGGAACTCGGACTACCACACCAACATAAACCTGCAGATGAACTACTGGCCGGCGGAGGTCTGCAACCTTGGTGAAACCGTGATGCCGCTGGCCAGGTTCATTGAGGAGCTGACGGTCCCCGGCAGTGTCACAGCACGTGAGATGTACGGTGCGAAGGGGTGGACTTTGCATCACACAACCGACCCCTTCGGCAAGACAGCAGTGCTTGATGGCGTCTATTGGGGTATGTTCCCGCTGGGAGGTGCATGGATGACATTGCCGCTGTGGGAGCATTACGAGTACACTCTTGATACCGCCTTCCTCCGGGAGCGTGCTTACCCTATTATGAAGGGCGCAGCGGAGTTTATCAGCACCTTCCTGGTTCCGGACAGTCAGGGCCGCCTGGTCACTGTCCCCTCCTATTCCCCCGAGAACAGTTACATTGATCCCGTTTCGGGCAAAGAATTCAAACTGACCTACTCTCCCTCAATGGACAACCAGATCATCCGCGAGGTTCTGGGTAACTATCGTAAGGCTGCAGCCATACTTGGTGTAGACCGGGAGTGGGCCGACTCGCTGCAATTTATCATTGACAGGGTTCCGCCGGACAGGGTGGCATCGAACGGCACAATCACGGAGTGGATTGAAGAGTATGAGGAGGCTGAGCCGGGTCACAGGCACATGTCGCACCTCTTTGCACTTCATCCGGGCACTCAGATCACCCCGGAGACAGTTGAGTTGTTTGCGGCCGCCCGCCGGACGCTGGAGCGGCGGCTGGAAAACGGAGGAGGTCATACCGGCTGGAGCAGGGCGTGGATCATCAACTTCTACGCGCGCCTTCTTGACGGCGACGAGGCGTACAAACATCTCATTCAGCTGCTTGAAAAATCAACGCTGCCCAACCTGTTTGATAATCATCCTCCGTTCCAGATTGACGGCAACTTCGGTGGCACGGCAGGCATCGCTGAGATGCTGCTGCAGAGCCACAACGGCGTGATCAGAATCCTGCCCGCCCTGCCAGACTCGTGGCCGGAGGGGAAAGTGACCGGGCTGAAGGCCAGGGGCAACTTTGAAGTGAGCATAGAGTGGCATGAGGGCATGGCAACCTTAATAAATGTGAAGTCGTTATCCGGAGCACCGATTAAAATGGCTTACCGCGAGAATACTCTCTCCATGGAAACAGAAGCAGGTGAAACCTATCAATTCGACAGTGACCTGAAATGGATAAGATAGTTTTGTTTGTTGCCCTGAGTGTACCGGTCATCTACATCTCGAAGCAGAGCCTGCTTGACAGCAGAGGTCACGGGTTCACCCGGTTTTTCAGCTGGGAGTGCATCATTGCACTCTTCGTGATAAACTATGAGCATTGGTTCAGTGATCCCTTCTCCTTCAAACAGTTAATATCCTGGATTCTGCTTTTCGTCTCACTGTGGTTTGTGATAGAAGGAGCTCTCCGGTTAAGAAAGGCCAGGAAGCCAGGTATTGTGAGGGTAGATGATAAGCTGTTCAGGTTTGAAAAGACCACAGAGCTTGTCACCAACGGCATATTCAGATACATCAGGCATCCGCTCTACTCATCGCTGCTCTTTCTCACCTGGGGCATCTGGTTCAAGCAACCCCTGGCAGCCACATTGCCTGTCGCCCTCCTCTCCTCATGGTTGCTGTGGGTCACCGCGCAACGTGACGAGGCACTTTGCATAGGTCACTTCGGAGAGAGTTACCGTGAATATATGGACAGAACGAAAAGACTCATCCCCTTCATTATATAAAGCAGCAGGAGGCCCGGACGGTGACGGCCAACGGAAGCGGGGGCTGTTGTCGGCCGTATCCGGCAGAGCCCTGTGCAGGTCTTTGGCGGGCGGAGGTGCAGGCCGGGACGGCAGCGTTACATGGCAGCCCAAGGCACTTCCCGTTCAGAGACTCTTGTCAGGGTACATCTCGTTCCAGTGCTGAGGCTGGTTCTTGAGTTTCATGTCAAACCATGACATGATTGTGTTATGCCATTCAATACGCTTTTTATAGTCAAGAATATGATGGTTCTCGCCACTGACGAGGACCATCTCCACATCCTTGCCCAGAATTTTCAGGGCTGCATAATACTGCAGGCTCTCGCCTACCGGTACATTGGTGTCAGCCGTTCCGTGGAGTAGCAGTATGGAGTTGCTGAATTTGTCAGCGTTGAATAACGGGCTGTTATCCACATATATATCACGCCTGTTCCAGGGATAGCTCCCTTTGGTTGCGCCCGAGCTGTAGGAATAGCCCCAGTATCCCTCACCCCAGTAGCTGGTAATGTCACTGATGCCGGCATGGGCAATTGCAGTCCGGAAAATATCAGTACGGGTCTGCAGCATCATCGTGGTGAACCCTCCATATGAAGCGCCAATGCATCCGACATTGGCAGCATCGGCAGACGGGAACGCTGCCAGGAACTTCTTTGTACCTTCAATTATATCATCAATTGCCTCACGCCCCCAGCCGTTTACGTGGAGGGCTGAGAAATCCTGCCCGAATCCCGTTGAACCCGAGGGTTGCAGGACATAAACCAAATACCCTTCGGCAGCCCAGACTCCCTTCGGATAACGCCCCCCGAAAGACCTGTCGGTCGGTGTTGTCCCGCCATAGAAGTTTACAATCAGGGGGTACTTTTTTGACGGATCATAATTTACCGGGTAGTATACCCTTCCATAGATGGTAGTTCCCCGGGAGTTTTTGAAATTCCATTCTTCAGTCCGGCCTGACAACACATCTGCCAGACGATCTGCACCGGGATCAGAGAGCAATGATGATTTCCCGGTTGCCAGGTCAATTGCATACAGTTTTTGCGGGGCTCTGATGCTTGTTCCGCGAAGTACAGCAACATTCCTGTTTTCCGCAAAGTCAACGGAAGTGACAACCTCCACCGGCACATCGATTTTTGTGAAGCTCCGCCTTTTCGGGTCAAGCCTGTAGAGATTCACGTAGTCTCGTTCCGTGGCAGTAAGGTATATTTTGCCGTCCGGGGCCCAGTGTGCCATCCCGGCTGCCGGGTCAAAATTGCTTGTCAGAGGCTCGGCTTTACCGGTCTTCAGATCAAATAGATAGAGTTGTGTATCATAGCTGTTTGGGATCCGGCCTTCGCTCACCTTCACCCCCAGGGTGCCGAAAGACTCCGGTCCGCCTGATACGAGCAGTTGTGTTCCGTCAGGAGAGTACTGGCATGAACCGCCGTACAGCTTGTCCTTCCAGATTGTATCAAGGCGCATATTACTGATTTCCAGTTCATAGAGAGTCTGTTTGGAGAAAGGAACCTCAGAGTAGTCCTGGCGTGAGACGGAGAAGAGAACCCTCCGGCTGTCGGGGCTGATTGCGTGCAGCATGGCTGACCTCGATCCGGCAGTAAGAGGTTGTGACACCTTCGTGCCAGGGTTATAGATATACAGATAGCTCCGGTTGCGCGTTCCGGGAATACGGTCCTCGTTGTCAAAAACCCGTTTCAGATCGCCTGTTTTCTCAGCCTCCTCATTACGTGTGTACACAAAATAATCTTCTGCCGGTGACCATACAATGCGGCCGGGCGATTTCAGTCCGGATGCCGCAACGCTCTCCGTACCGGTCTTCATGTCATACATGATCACATCGCTCGTCCCCTCCCTGTCAACCTGGTAATAGAAGCGGTCGGATTGTGGCATCCAGTCTGCACGGAGGGCATTGTTTCGCAGGGCGAACAGGTTTCTGTTCAGTTCCAGATCATAAACCAGGAAGGAGCTCTGGGATTTCCCGCTTCCCGGCAAGACCTCAGTGGTCTGCATAAGAACATATTTGCCTGAAGGAGAAATCCTTGCTCCTGATATGTTCACTCCTTCAAGGATATCATTGATTGTAAGTGTCCGGCCGGGGTTCGTGCTCCACGAAAGTGCCGCCGAATCGTTTGCTGCCGATACGTCAGCGGCGAACCTGAGTGTTTTTCCCATGCTGATTAGTTTCAGGCTCACCTCGTGAATTCCTGTTCCCAGAGTCAGATCAATCTTAACAGGCTTGTCAGAAGGTTTGCCCTGTGATTTCACCTTTTTCCCGTTGAGGCTGAGCTCGAAGATCGCATTTGTTGAAATGTTGACCGAAGCTTTGGTCCACCGGTCGCTGCTGATGAAACCGGCCATCCTGACAAGCTGGTTCTCACCGTTGACTGAGGTGAGAATGCTGTCCCCCGGCAGAATTACTACAGGCCATTTTTTCAGGTCTGCATCATCAGACTGCACATTTTCGAGAAGGGCTGCCGCGTCAAATTTTTTGCCGTCAACCGATGACTGATCAGCAAAGAACGGCAGGAAGAGCTGTGTGACTCCGGAGATTCTCCAGTCATGACATACAGTTTTGTTTTGTGCAGTTGTCACTCCTGCCATTAGCAACAGGAATAAAAGGCCGATGAGTTTTTTCATTCTATTTGATTTTTATCTATTTCGGTTGTGTCTGGGAGAAATCCAAATAACCTATCTCCATCTCTCAATTTTGTCAAGCGGGTAGATCGGACGCGGAATGTTGACGTACTTGAGTGCGAAGGGATCTATGCTGCTGAATCCGGGCGACATGACATTGACAGTCTTCCTGTTGTAGAGCAGGTAGTTATACCTGAACGGAAAGAGGTTTTTGACAGCGACGATGTCAGCCTTCCAGACCGAGAGTCCAAGCTTTTTGAAATCCCCTGGCTCCTTAAGTGCCATCGGCAGTTCTGAGAGAATGAGGTGTACCCCGTCATGTTTCAGGATGACCGTCTTTCCGAAGGAGGTCTCCTGTTTGCTTGCCACAACACCGTTAAATGTGAAAGGTGCGTTGTATACTGTATCCAGTTTGCCTCCCACAGAGAGAGTTATCTCATCACCCACGTTATATTGCCATGCTTCTTCAGATGCCTGGGCGTCGCGCACTGAGACATATGAAGTCATGTCACTCCCCTGTTCCACCAGCGC
>JAVEXM010000129.1:3596-6711 GCA_034004025.1 Bacteroidales bacterium | reverse complement strand
GTATACGACGGCACGGCCCTCATGGAGTTCAAAACGCGCAAGGAGATAACCTACCGTAACAACAACGAGACAGCCTGCACCTATGGGGTCGACGATACCCCTCCCTTCCCCGTCGACCCTCAGGCACTGGAGATAGCCATCCGCATAGCCCTGGCAGCAAAGATGAATGTGGTGGGCGAGGTGCATATCACCAGGAAACAGTACCTCGACGGCAGCATACCTACAGGCTTTCAGCGCTCGGCCATCATCAGCGTAGAGGGTGAACTGCAGCTTAAAAACAAGAAGGTGCGGCTGATACAGCTGAGCCTCGAGGAGGACTCCTGCCGTGAGGTATCAGACATCGGGCACAAACGAATATACAAGACTGACCGCCTTGGCATGCCGTTGATAGAGACGGTGACCTACCCCGACTGCCTCACCCCCGATGAGCTGGCCGAGGCTGCAGAGTACATACGGTTCCTCAACAGGAGCACGGGAGAGGTACGCACCGGCATCGGCGCCGCCCGCGAGGATGTGAACGTCAGCTGCGATGGGGGAAGCAGGGTCGAGATGAAAGGGGTGGCACATATTAAATGGATCCCGGAACTGAGTCATAATGAGGCGTTCCGGCAGTACGCACTGCTTAACATACGCGGCAGGCTGCAGAAGATGATCGCTGATCCCTCAGCCTGGACACTCAAAACCAGGGATATAACAGAGGCCGAAACACAGTTTCACTTTGCGCCGGTGCGCACAGCGCTCAACCGTGGTGAGAGGGTGATAGCCCTCAACCTTCCGGGATGCCGGGCCATACTGTCGCACTTCACCCAGCCGGGCCATGTTTTTGCCGATGAGATTAGCGACAGGCTGAAGGTGATAGCATGCATCGAGAAACCCAATATGATCCATTCTGAAGACATTGGCCGCGACAATTTCAACAATCTCTTCCCGGAAGTGGCAATTTGGCTCTCGGCAGCACCTGATGATGCACAGATAATACTGTGGGGTCCCGACGAGGATATACCCACTGCCATCGAGACCGTGGAGGAGCGTATCCGCCTGGCACTGGAGGGTGTCCCCAATGAGACACGCAAGACCTTTGAAGACGGCACAACGATATTCGAAAGGGTGCTTCCCGGCCGCGACCGGATGTATCCCGATACCGACTCACAACCGATTCCCGTTACTACGGAGATGCTTGAGAGACTGGGGGTAAACCTGCCGGTGGATATTGCCCTCCGCTTCCGCCAGATGAAGGAGTGGGGCATACCCGAAGATGCATGGCACTACCTGCTGAGCAAAAACCTGGTGCGACTGATCGAAAGGATAGGCGATGAGCTTGGCTTCGACCACCGCGAGGTGGGCATACTGATAGGACACCGCTTCCGGAGCCTCGAAGGACGGGGCAGGGTGGCAGAGGGATTCAGCTATGAGAGACTGTACGACCTATTTGCCTTCCTGAAAAAGGAGAAGCTGCTGCCAGCGGTAGCCCGGTTGATGCTGCCGGGAGTAGTATCCTCTCCCCAACCTGATTTTGCCGCCATACTGGCTGCCACGGGATTCAATCCACTTTCAATGAATGAGATACAGGCTGAGACCAGGGAGCTTGCGAAAAAATTTGCCTCCATCTGCCATAACAGTCACAAGGAGGCAACAGTCAACTGGGTGATGGGACAGCTCCACATGAACGCCATCGGCACCATGCGTATGTCAGAGGTAAGAAAAGAGGTTGACGGTATTCTTGAACCAACAGAACAGCAGCTATGACGGAAGACTTTTTTCAGGGTTACAGGGGAGAGGCGCTGGCGCTGCTCAAAAAATACAACGTGAGGGTCTGGGGCAATGCCGAGATCGAGACCACCCGCGGACTGTTCAGGGGGACGGTGCTGCCGAGGGCAGAGAACAACGACGACCTGCACATAGTGATTAAGATTGAGACCGGTTATAATATAGGTATAGACGTTACCACCGTCACCCGGATGACGGAGACAGGTTACAACAAGGCCAACTACAAGATACCGGAGAAGGAGTTCCCCTATTCCGATGACAAGCCGACGGTGAAGCTGCTGGGTACAGGAGGCACCATAGCTTCGAGGCTCGACTACCGCACCGGGGCAGTGATACCTGCATTCTCTCCCGGTGAGCTGTACGGTGCCGTGCCTGAGCTGGCCGACGTCTGCAACATCCACACTGAGAAGCTATTCGGCGTTTTCTCAGAGAACATGGGCCCGGAGCAGTATATGACCCTGGCAAAAGCTATCGGGAAGGAGATCGCCGAAGGTATTGACGGGATTGTAATAGGCCATGGCACCGATACTCTTCATCATACCGCCGCTGCACTCTCATTCATGGTGCAGAAGCCGCCAGTGCCGATAATTCTCGTGGGATCGCAGCGCTCATCCGACCGGCCCTCGTCCGACGCCGCCCTCAACCTGATACACGCTGCCACGGCAGCAGGACACGGCGACATCGCCGAGGTGATGGTCTGCATGTTCGGCCCCACAAGCGACGAGTACGGATTCCTGCACCGCGGCACCAGGGTGCGCAAGATGCACAGCTCATACAGGTCGACCTTCCGTACCATAGGTGATACACCCGTGGCTACCGTCAGACGCGGCGAGGTGAAACCGATGAAGAAGGATTACAACCCGCGGCGCAACGACCGTGAGGTAAAGATCATGCCCTACTTCAACGAGGATGTGACTATGATCTACTTCTACCCCCACATGAAGGTCGAAATGTTCCACTCACTGATCGACCAGGGGTACAAGGGTATCATCATCGTGGGCACGGGACTGGGTCATGTCAACAGGGAGCTCTACCCGGCGCTGGAGCGTGCACAGAAGGAGAACGTCGCCGTCTATATGACGCTGCAGACCATCTGGGGATATGTCCATATGTTCGTCTATGAGACCGGCCGCGATATGATGGCCAAGGGTGTGATACCGCTGGGTAATATGCTTCCCGAGGTTGCCTGGGCGAAGCTGGGCTGGGCGCTGGGACAGACCGACGACCTCGAAGAGGTGCGGAAGATCATGCTTACCCCTGTTAATGACGAGATTACCGAGCGCGAGCCCTATAACGGCTACCTGGTCTACCAGGGCGGCGTACCCGAGGTGGAGGAATTCATCCGACG
>JAVEXM010000129.1:0-3496 GCA_034004025.1 Bacteroidales bacterium | reverse complement strand
GCATTGACCGCCACACCCTGCTTCAGCCTTCCGTTGCGCACCACCGGATCGCCGTAGATGGCCGGATCCGACTTGCGCTCAAGGAAGAGTGAGACATTATTGTCCCACTTGCCGGGATCAAGCCCGTTCTTCTCAGCCAGCTTGATGGCGTCAAGCACATGACCGTGACCGGCATTGTACGATGCCAGGATGAACTTCACCCTCTCGTCGGGATCGGTCACCCAGTCGTCAAACAGCCTGTCGAGCATCCTTATATAACTGACACCCGCATGTATGTTGTTGTCAACCGACCTGGTAACGTCAAAACCGAAGAACTTCCCGGTCTCGGGCATCACCTGCATCAGCCCGTAGGCACCAACAGGAGATATCACCGACGGGTTGAACCTCGACTCCTGGTAGATGAGCGACGCAACAAGACGCCAGTCCCAGCCAATACTGTCGCTGTATCTCCTGATGATATCATCGAAGGGCGATACCTTGCCGGTGTAGGTGGCAAAATATTCCGAGGAGGCCATGCGCGCCGATCTTGAAGCCTTGAAATACTTGTGCTCCAGCCATGCGTATTCGCGGGTAGTCCTGAAGCCCGTCACCCAGCTGTTGAGCTCTGCCTCCAGCGCATCGGTGCCATCCTTGCGGATGCTCCACGCAATGTTCTGCGGGAAACTTACCGGCGTGGCGAGATCAAGCTCGGGATAGAGAGACCCTATGATCCTCGACATGTAGTCATCACATACGGTATAATCTATCTCACCCCTTGCCACCTGACGTGCCAGCTCCTCGGCGTCGAAAGGTACTTCTATGATACCTATATCGATGCCCGACTCGCGCTCAAGGTTATACAGCCGTTGTGCGTATGAAGATCCCTTCTGCACATATACTGTCTTGCCCGCGAGGTCGAGCTGGTTCCTGACCATACTGGCCTCGATGGCATCTGCGGTCATCCTGTTCCACCCGCCGGGCATGCGCTGTACAAGCACCTCCGTGCTCTGCATGAGGGGATCGGTAAAACGCATCATCTCCTGCCGGTCAGCGCTGACCGACAGCCCTACGGCCACCAGGTCAACCCTCCCCTCCTGGAGATATTCGAGAGCCTCATCTATGTCGTTGCTCGTAATGATCTCAAGCTCAACATCTATGTGATCGGCAAATTTTCTGAGTAACTCAAAATGAAAGCCCATCGGCTCTCCCTTATATATGAAGTAGCTCGTCTGATTGACGTTTGTCACAGCCCTGATCTTTCCATCGGCGAGAATCGCATCAAGATCACGAGGCGGAACAGTGACATCTGTGTCTGCTCTGTTCCCCTGCTCGCAGGAGACGACTGACAGAATAACTATAAATAAGAACGTAATAATCTTCCTCAATACCTAAACTATTTTGGTCCGACATTCTAACAATCAGATAGCCGGTTTGTTCGCGGCGCAAAGATAGTCTTTTTTCTAATCGTAGAAAGTCCAGGCGATTCCGTACTTTATCATCCTGATATTCAGCGGATAACCTGGGATGAGGAAGTAATTGTAATCAGTAAGTCCGGAGTTGATATGGTCCGCCATGATGAAGATTCTTGTGCGCTTCACCTTGAGATTCAGGAAAATATTGATAAACGGATAGTTACCGGTCTGTGAATCGGACTGACTAAAATATCTTCCTGTGGCAGGCATATAATTCATGGCATAATAAGGGGTGTGAATCATCGCCTCGGCACCGAGCTGAAAGCTCAGCTCACCCTCAGTAGCTGCGAACCTGAAGATATGATCAAAGAAAAATGCACTGCGGGCGGTGACAAGCGGCAGACTCAGCACTTCACTGTTGCTGCTCTGCTGTAACAGCACACTGTTATCAAGATGTAACTTCCAGAATATAAAGTCTTTACTTGCAAGCAGAGATGCCACGGACAGCCCTCCCTGATGCTGTGCCGGACGGGCCTCATATCCCATGTAGGTGAAGTTATCAACAATGGCGTAGCTAAAACGGATATTTAGATGACGTTCCGGCCACCTCAGAGAGGATCCGACAGTCAGTCTGAACTCCCTTGAGATGTCATTCTGCCATAAGAAATTATTCGACCCCCACTGTTGGTACCAGAAAGAGGGGGTATAGCTGGCAACGGCACCAGTTGCGTCCCATGTGACTGTGCCCTTGCGGTTTGTCTCAAAATCCTTGTAGATACGCCCGTCAACGATGAAGTCGCCTGCCCTGTAACCCTGAAACCAGAGATCGCCCGAAGCACTCCACCCGAATTTACTTCCGATGTTGTTGAAAACTTTCCCCGTCAAAACCAGTGAGCCGGTGCGACTTGAGACCGTATCAGGCCTCGTGAGGGTGTCGCCTGGCATCACCTGGGCAAATTTCCGAAGCTCACTCCGTATGCCGGCCCCTGCCCCTATCCTGAATTTTCCCGTGCTGCCGGCAGCAAAATCGACCCTTAGAGTATTCGACAGAAGGCTCTGATAGAGCGAATCAGCAGTCTGCGTCTTGCTGATCATCACAGTGTCATAGAGCTCCGTGGCAGGATATTTATCTGTATATCTTCGCTGGTTCCACTCGTAGGTCCCTATATGAGAGAATGTTATGGGACCTGACCTGATTTGCTCTCCGGTGATGCTGTCGCGCTTGCCTCCCGGTGAATAACGCTGCACCAGCATCAGGTAGCGGTTCTTAAGATAGCTGTTTGCACTGTTCAGGTCATTGAGGAGAACCGGCACATCCTCCGGGGCATATTGCTGCAGGCTCTCCACTCCTGTTATACCACCGTTCTCCTGCGACTCATGGTTGTTGAGGCCGACAGAAAAGTAGGCGGTATAGATATTCCTGTTGTACGATGTGTGAAACAGAAAGTTCTTGTTTACAGCACGTTGCAGGTCATATTGTCCGATGTTGAAGACTATGTCGTAGATGAGTCCGAAGTTCAGAAACCGGCTGGCATTCTGTGAGTGACGCACCCTGAAGGTCTGCTCCGCCACATTGCGCGCTCCTCCGTTGGTCCACCTGATCTCGGTGAAGGGGACGTGAGTGTTGATGAAGAGGGTGTTGGCCGGGGTCCACATGAAGGGCTGGTAATGTGAGTAAAGGAACCTGTCCGGCTTCCACTCGCGGTCGAAGAAGTTGATCTGGTAAAGCGGCAGCCCGTAGTTGCCGGTATAGGCGTTGAATTCGGAATATTTGTCCGTGATGCGGTAGCGGTGAAAAAGCGAGAAGGCCGTATCGAGCGGCACGAGTATCTCCTGAGTGAAGTCCGACGACAGGGTCCACTGCCTCGAGCCGGATGAAAAAATCGTGTCAGAGAGGAATGTAGAGTAGGGTTGGCGCCGTACCGCTGTCTGCGGGATTATGGTGTCGGCAAGGGATTGACCGAGGCTGTCAGTAGCTATGCGGGAAAGCCTGTCAGTGACCTTCCGGAAAATTGAGTCCGATGCTGCCCCCTGTACGGTGTCTGCCTGAGGACGGGTGGTGGTGTCTGCTTGCTGGCGGCCGGTAGTATCCATAGCCGGCGACG
>JAVEXM010000020.1:28786-32704 GCA_034004025.1 Bacteroidales bacterium | reverse complement strand
GAAATGGTTCGGCTACTCAACCAGGAGGCTGAAGGAGAACCCGAAGATGGCCGAGCACATTATCAAGGCGCTCTTTTACAAAGGATAGTGATTAGGCAGTAGGGAGTAGGCAACAGGCAGTAGTGGAAGGAATTAAGAATTAAGAATTAAGAATTAAGAATTAAGAATTAATTCATATTCAGGCATTTAGACTGCGACTGAAGACTGCCGACTGCCGACTGCCGACTGTAGACTGTAGACTGTAGACTGCCGACTGCCGACTGTAGACTGCCGACTATGGACTGGCATCTACCTGACCGGCGCCTTAAAAATTAACGAGTCATGCATATTGCGGAGCCTCTCCAGCTCCCGGACGGAGATATAGGGTTTCGGGGGTTCCGGATCCTCGGGGGGGCCTTTGACGAGGACATATATCAGCGGTATCAGTGTGATGGGACTGAGTGACAACATCTGTGATGACGGTATGCCGCCCTTCTCGTAGGCTTCGATGCGCTGCTGTTGTCGCAGAAGCTCATAGTTGGAAGCCGGGTCAACCTGCCTGCTGGCACTGGTGATTCCCTGGTATGCAGCTATCCTCAGGTTGTTGGAGGCGTTGATAAGCTCCTGGTCTGCGGCAGGCGGCTCGGACATGATGGCAGCCTTTATATTGCCCAGCCGTGGCATAACCACCACTGCAGGTATCAGAAGAGTATCAGTGCTGAGCCATATCGCCGCAACATATTCCCTTGCCCTGAGGGTATCGGCCACAGTCATGCTGTGAGTGCGGTAACCGACGCACGTGAAGGTTACGGTGTCATTATGCCGGGCATAGAATGAAAACATACCCCTGCTGTCGGCCGCCCCGGCACTCCTGTGCTTAACTGTAAAGTGCGCTCCTGTCAGCGGCTCGCGGGTATCGGCGTCAAGCACCACACCGTGAAAGAGTATGGGCTGCAGATCCTGCGCCGCTGCTCCCTGCGTCATGAAGGCGGTGAGGAGGAGGGTGAGGACAGGGAGAATCCGTGACCATGCTGGCCTACCTGCGCAGTATGATCTCGTCGAGCGTTCTCTTGGGGACATGATGAACCCCTTTTTCATCTCTCCAGTATTTGATGTCATTATCAGCGGCGGTCTCCAGGACCACCTCTTCTGCTGCTTTGCCGAGGGCCAGTACGAGGAGTATCTCATTGTCGCGGGGTATCTCCAGGGCACTTCTCAGCCGCTCTTTCTTCACCGAGGCGATGATGCACCCGCCAAGTCCTGCTTCGGTGGCGCCGAGCATGATACTCTGCGAAGCTATGCCGTGATCGACTCCGAAAGAATCGGATATCTCCTTGTCGCCCAGTATTATTATGTATGCTGAAGGGCGCTCGCCCGGTGCCGGTCCCTCCCAGTTAATCAGGTACCCCGCCCAGGCCAGGCAGGGAAAGACCAGCTCACGCTGTGCCGGCTCCGTGACAAGGATATATTTCAGCGGCTGGCGGTTGGCGCCGGAGGCTGACAGCCTGGCCAGGTCAACAAGTGATACTAATGTTTCGGCAGATACCGGATGACTCTCGTCAAACCGACGTACTGTCCTGGTTTTCTCTATTAATTGGCGGAGATTCATTTTTCATAAATTTTCGCCAAAGATAGGGAAAATTAGGCAGCTATTTTTTCAAGGCCTCGTCGTACCGTTCGCCAATTACTCTCCAGTCGAGCAGTTCCCAGAAATTACTTATATAATCGGGCCGTTTATTCCGGTAATCGATATAGTAGGCATGCTCCCAGACATCGCATGTCATCAGGGGCACCAACCCTGACCGCAGCGGATTGCCGGCGTTCGACTCCTGGGTGATGGTGAGCCTGCCGTCGGGCTTCATTGATAGCCATGCCCATCCCGAGCCGAAGAGTGAGGAGGCTGCTTTTGTGAAGGCCTCCCGGAAAGCATCAAATGATCCGTATTCAGCTTCAATGGCTTTGGCCACTGTTCCTGAGGGCTCTCTATTCCCCGACGGTGATAAGGTGGCAAAATAAAATGTGTGGTTCCACACCTGGGCAGCATTGTTATAGATGCCGCCTTCAGCCTTCCTGATCATGACCTCAAGGGTGGCCTCCTCGAACTGTGAACCGGGAAGGAGGTTGTTTAGATTGTTTACATAGGCAAGATGATGCTTGCCATGATGGTACTCCAGTGTCTCGCGACTAAGATGGGGAGCGAGGGCTTCGGGAGCGTAACCGAGGGGTGGCAGTTCAAATTTCATGAGTTGATCGGATATGTGGGTTAATACGTAAAGATAATAAATTGCCCCCAGCCAGGAAAGAATCATCAGAGAAATATCCTGTCGGGAAGCGATCGTGTCAGATTCCTTTCACGGGCCAGTGCCAGCAGTCGTTCAACAGCCTCTCTCCCCTCCTGCCCCAGCGAGAGGCTGTAGCTGTTCACGTAGAGCCTGATATGTTCAGCCGTGACTGCGGCTTCCGTCTCGCGGGCATTTTCTGCTATAAAACCGACCGAATGTCCGGGGTGGGCGTAGGCATATTCTATGCTGCGCCGTACACACCTGTTCACCTTCTCTGCCGTGGCTGCGTCGAGGCCGCGACTGACAACTATCCCGCCCAGAGGCAGTGGCAGGCCGCCTGTCTGCTTCTCCCACAGCTCACCGGTGTCGGCCACCCTGAGCAGACCCATAGCCTGGTATGTGAACCTTGTCTCATGGATTATCACGCCGGCGTCGACCTCACCCGAGAGGATGGCCTCCGGGATATCGGAGAAGAGGTATTCGCGCTTGCGTGTCGCTTCTGGCCAGAAGATGCTGAAGAGAAGGTTGGCGGTGGTATTCTTTCCCGGAATGGCTATGAGAGCTTCGCCCAGTTCATCGGGCCATATCCTGCGCTTGCTCACCACCAGCGGACCGTTGCCGCGTCCCAGTGCGCTGCCGGAGTCGAGTATGAGATAGTGGTGAGCTGCCAGGGCGTATGCATGATAGCTCATCTTGGTAATGTCAACGCTGCCCTCCACCGCCCGTCTGTTGAGCTCCTCAACGTCGGCCAGGAACCAGTCGAAGTCGAGCCCTTCCGTATCGATCCTGCCGTGGACCATCGCCTCGAAGATAAAGGTGTCATTGGGACAGGGAGAGAATCCGAGTGTCAGTTTCATACTGCTGCTGTGATTTTAAGTATCTCCTTCATCGCCTCCCGAAGATTCCGCAGTGCCAGGGGTATATCCCAGTTACGGGGGTTGCGTGGTTCCACCATGTTGGATATTGCCCTCACCGACAGCCATTCGGTATGAGCCAGGGCGCAGGTATATGCCAGCCACGCCCCCTCCATCGTCTCTATCTCGGGGTCCCAGGCCTTACGTATGCGTTCTATCACCGGCGCTGAGCCTGACGACATGTTTACCGTGGCGGCGGTCACGGTTCTGTACTTCCGGGCGACGAGGTCAAACAGCCTGCCGGTGCAATGTATCCTTCCCCCGCTGAAGGGGTAGGTGTCAGGATCGGCGAGGTTCGCCCGGAAGAGTGACCGGAAGCTTCCGTTGTCGTCGACGCCCATATCTGCAAAGCAGTCAGAGCGTGCCACCACCACATCGCCCGGCACCACCGCCGCCACGTAGCTGCCTGCTATCCCCGCCCCTATCACCAGGGAGGGTTGAGGGCCTGCCGCAAAACGTTTCTGCAGGGCCCATGACATGGCTGCCCCGCCGACGCCCGTAACCAGTATCTCGCAGCGACTGCCGCCGACAGCCTCACGCACAGCCTCCTCCTCGGAGGGGTGTGCCACCGCTATTACAATATCTGACGGGGTCTCATTCATCTCCTTCTTTATTATAGGAAGGATAAATATATTATATTTGAATAAAAGAACTCCAATTCCCGGCAACCATTTAACTCAGAGGCCATGATCTACCTGACGCGACGAGAGAGGTTCAGCGCTGCCCACCGGATGTTCCGGCCC
>JAVEXM010000020.1:0-28686 GCA_034004025.1 Bacteroidales bacterium | reverse complement strand
GCTGTCAGACAGCTACAACAAGATAGAACAGTGGAACCCGGAGATCATCAGTGAGATCGCGGGTTATTACAGCAGGATTCTCAAACTGCTGGGCGAGGATCCCGACAGGGAGGGACTGCTGAAGACGCCTGAGAGAGTTGCCAAGGCTCTCTCCTTTCTCACCAGGGGCTACCAGTCTGACCCTGATGAGATCCTCCGCAGTGCAATGTTTCACGAGGATTACCGGCACATGGTACTGGTAAAGGACATAGATATATATTCAATGTGTGAGCACCACATGCTTCCGTTCATCGGTAAGGCGCACGTGGCCTATATCCCTGACGGCACCATCACGGGACTGAGCAAGATAGCCCGCGTGGTTGAGACCTACGCTGCCAGGCTGCAGGTGCAGGAGAGACTTGTAACGCAGATCCGCAACTGCCTGCAGGAGAACCTCAAGCCGCTGGGTGTGGCGGTGGTCATCGAGGCGCAGCACATGTGCATGCAGATAAGGGGAGTGCAGAAGCAGAACTCTGTCACCACCACCTCGGCCTTTACCGGCTGTTTCCTCTCGAACCTGAACACCCGTGAGGAGTTCATGCACCTGATAGCGAACAGGCTGCATTAGTATTAACATAATAACCCTTTTTTCAGGAGATGAAAGCATATGTTTTCCCCGGGCAGGGAGCGCAGTACCCCGGCATGGGCAGGGAGTTGCACGACAGCTTTCCCGAAGCCCGCGAGCTGTTTGAGAAAGCCAACGATATACTCGGTTTCCGCATCACGGATGTCATGTTCTCGGGCACAGCCGAGGAGCTGAAACAGACCAGGGTGACGCAGCCGGCCATCTTTCTTCACTCGGTGATACTCACACGCGCCATGGGAGCCGGTTTTACCCCGGCGATGGTTGCCGGCCACTCCCTTGGTGAGTTCTCGGCGCTGGTAGCTGCCGGTGCACTCTCCTTTGATGCCGGGCTGACGCTTGTGGCAGCCAGGGCTGACGCCATGCAGAAGGCCTGCGGCCTCACGCCCTCCACCATGGCAGCAGTGATCGGCATGGATGACGCCGTTGTGGAGGAGGTGTGCGCCTCGCTGACGGAGATAGTCCTGCCGGCAAATTACAACAGTCCCGGCCAGATAGTGATCTCGGGAACCGTCGAGGGCGTGGCCAGGGCCACGGAAGAACTGAAAAAGAGGGGCGGAAAGAGGATAATACCGCTGGCCGTCAGCGGCGCCTTTCACTCGCCATGCATGGAGCCGGCACGGCTGGAGCTTGAGGAGGCGATCAGGAGGGCAAAGATCACCTCTCCGTCATGCCCTGTATATCAAAATGTTACAGGCATGCCAACGACAGATCCCGGGGAGATAACGGATAACCTCATTGCGCAGCTCACCTCGCCCGTCAGGTGGACACAGACTGTTGAGAGAATGATAACTGACGGGGCCACGGAGTTCATCGAGGCAGGGCCGGGCAGTGTATTGCAGGGGCTGATAAGGAAGATAGACCCCACAGCTGTCACCAGTGCTGCTTCCGTCACTCCATGACGGATATGACGGCCATACCCTTTCTGCCGTCCATACGTATCACCAGCGGTTTCTGAAACCTCACATGGCGGAAGAATTTTCCGCTGCGGATGACTGTCTGTCCGTTCAGCTTATCCCATACCACCTCATTCTCGTCTTCGTCGAGATTGACGGAGAAGTAGCCTATGTTCATGGAGGTCACGTTATGGAAGAAGTGTGACCCCAGTGAGGCGTCGAGGTGATATCCGGGAAGGCCCAACTCCACTATGACCTTCGCATTTGATATCTGCGGCCAGGCTACGGGTATACCCAGGAACCTGTCGCGCGAACCCCAGCGGCCGGGACCTATCAATACATAATGCCGGTTCTCGTCGAGCATGATCCTGTTTATGCCGTCGATCTCCTCAGCCATCTCCACCGTTGTCATCTTGTTGAATTTTCCCGGTTCGACATATACTACGTCGGTGATATCGGCAAGAAGTCCGTTGCCCATGCTCTTTCTCGAAACCAGCACCGTATTCTCATCGAAGACCGAATCGGGGTCGACGCTGTAACCTGCGCCGCTGCCCACGAGGGGCTTGACCTGCAGCAGGTAGAAGGTGGCCATGCCATCCTCATCCCCTGTCAGGTCAACGGCGAACTCTATCTCCACCGGGGCACCGAAGGCTTCGCGGAACACTTCGAGCACCTTTTTCAGTGTCGGGGCCAGGGGTATGTAGTCATATTTGAGGATATCGGCAAAGTTAACCACTCTCGGACCCGGTGCATATAGTCCCGGCACCAGCGTGTCATCATCAATACTGAGCACGGAGGCAGAATGCTTGAGTGTACCGTCACTCTCCGCCCTGCTGATGTTGAGCTTGACCATCCCGGCATGTTGCCCCTCAAGCAGGTTGACATCACTGTTTGCCATGTTGATGGCATAGAACTCCACCTGCGAGAATTTGGAGATATCCATTATCGGCACTATGTCAAGATCAGGGAACGAGGGAGAGAAGCGGAATGCCCTCTCACCGTCAAGCACGTATTGTCCCAGCCCCACAGCCATCACGGCAAAGCCGTCAGTGGGGGTCATGTGCGATACGGGATAGAAGTTGTACGACTGGGCCGTACCGCTGATGTGCGGGTAATAGATGTCGCCGTACCTGTTGCCCACCACCGTCTGAATGACAATGGCCATCTTCTCCTGCTCCACCTTGTAGTTTATGGCATCGAAGTAGGTGCGTGAATCATTTGAATATATTGAGGCGAAGACAAGCTTAATGGCACTGCATAGTTGTGTGAGCCTCTCCTCGGCGTCAGTGTGGTTGTTGGGCAGCAGGTATGTGCCGAAGATGCCTGAGAAGGGCTGGCTCAGCGAGTCTTCGAAGAGGCTCGACGACCTCACCGCCAGCGGACCGGTGTTTATGCGGAGGAAGATCCTCAGCTTGTTCCTCAGCTCCGTGCTGAGGGAGCCGGCAACAAACCGCCTCTGGAGAGCAGGGTAGTCTCTCTCGCGGGTGACCTCATCCCACAGATGATTGCTCTCCATGAAGAGGTCAAACTCATCAGTTCCGATAATGGCAGTCAGGGGCGTTTTGATCCTGATTCCGGGGGTTAGCCTGCCCACCTCAAAACTGTATATCAGGGTGTTGATGAAAGCCAGGCCACGTCCCTTGCCTCCCAGTGATCCTCCGGCAAAACTGACAATATTTGTCTCTTCACCGACGTGTGACTCATCAAAATTGACAACCTTGCCCTTGTTCATCTCATGCCGCCGCTGCTTCACAATATTCAGAAGGAACTCACGCAGTTCCCTGACATTGTTGAAGTCGGAGAGCTTGATCGGGTTGATCATCTTGGCTATCTTCACCTCTCCCCTTGCCATCAGCCAGAGAGAAAAGTGGTTCTTCACGGCATGGTACTCGAGAGAATCTTCCGGCACGGTGCGGAGGAATGACTGGAACTCCTTCATTGACTTTGCCACGGCTATCTGCCTGCCCTTTGTGTCACGGTAGACAAAATGACCAAATCCGAGGTAATAGTTGATGAACGACTTCAGGTCCTGCAGCAGGGTCTCGGAGTTCTTGTTGATGAAGCTGGCGTTAAGCTCACCGGCAAACCTGGCGTTATCGGGGTCGGAAGACTGCAGAACAGCAGGCAGGTTGGGCATCTCCTGCCTGATGTGGCTGATAAAGTTATACCCCGCCTTCTTGTTGAACTCACCCTTCTCGGGAAAACGCATGTCAGAGATCACCCCCAGGAGGCTGTCCTTGTATTTGTTATAGATCAGCATGGCCTCCTCATAGTTGGTTGCCAGCAGGATCTTTGGCCGCGCCCTGATCTTCAGTACCTTATACAGCTCGTCAGCACTCACCTCCTCGATAAGGTTTCGTGTCTGCTCAAGTACCAGGGTATAGAGCATCGGGACATATGTCGAGTAGTAGTCAGCCAGATCCTCTATTATCAGTATGACGCCGGAGAGTCCCTTCTTTGTGTCATTCTCCACGTTGACCCTGTCTTCGAGCAGTTTGACCATGGCGAAGAAGACCTTTGACTCGCCTGTCCAGACGAAGTAGTTGTCAAACGGTATCCCGTGCTTTTGCTGGCTCTGGACATAGGGAATGACGCTGGGGTTGTTTACCAGCAGGTATGTGGGAATATAGGGGTATTTCTCCTTGATCTTGGTACAGAGGCTCATGGGGCTCTCGCGGTCGACACCCACCATGATGATGATCATGTCATAGTGTCTCGCCTCCAGGCGCAGGAAGGCCTCATCCTCGCCCGAGACGCCGGTAACGCGGGGCAGGGTGGTGAGGCTCATCTGGTAATACTCGCCAAGCATATGGTCAGAGAAGCGTCCTTCGCCCTCTATAGAGTATGCATCATAAAGGCTGGCCACCAGGAGTATCTCCTTGACCATGAATGGCATAAGATCATGAAAGACATCCCTCTCGGCATTGTACCTGTCAAGGAACTCCTGCAGCAGCTTACGGCTTGACTGATCCGCCATATTCCCGCCGTTTTCGGGGGCTGGCGTTGTCGGGGATGCGAATTCCCTGGCCTTAAGGCTGTTGATATACCTGGTGATCAGTCCTGATACGTTCCGCAGGAGGTCATTCTCCTCTTTCAGAAAGGGACCTGCATCCACTTCCGGGAACTCCGAGGTATAGAAGATCTCAATTGTCCCTTCTGCATCTATTGTCTGAAAGTTACGGATGATCTTCCACTCTGTCTCGGAGAATTTAGGTGTCTCAAAGCGTTTCCCCTCATAGATGACCCTGACCGCGGTATGGTCCGGATACTGCATGGCTGAGGGCAGTAACAGCACGAGCTGCTGCAGGGTCTCCTCAACCGGTTTCCCCTCTTTGAGCATCAGGGTTACCCGGTTGATGCATGCCAGTTCCTTCAGGCGTTCTTCCTGCTGTTGGAGGGCATGGTCTCTTCGGGCCCCTTTTCCGGGCTGTTCATCCATATCGGCATCAAGTGATTTCAGATGCCAAATTTAGTAAAATAGATGAAGAATAGCTCCATCAGGTACCGTGATGGACGGTTGCTATTTCTTCCATGTAGCTCCGCTGTGCAGGAGCTCATCTACGGATCTTATCTTCGAGGCTTCCTGGACCCTCACGTGCTGGTCGCGCATGGCTTCATCATACGTATGGTCCTTGATCGACCTTATGACGCCGAGTGCCACAGGGTATTCCGGAAGATGCATGCCTGCCAGCCTGTAGTGAATTCCGGGGTTGGGCTCATGGGCGTCGTGCACCAGCACATCCTTCTCCGTGATGCCGTTCTCCCCTATCTTAATCACCTTCAGTTTCAGGTTCTCAAGGATGATTCCCCTGTCGCGGTTCTTGCCGAAGATCATTGGCTCACCATGACGGAGCACGATGGTGTTTTCATCCCTGGTCTCCTTGTTGGTGATGAGGTCATGGGCGCCGTCGTTGAAGATGACACAGTTCTGGATGACCTCCACCATTGCTGTTCCGTGGAACAGTGCTGCCTCCTTGTACACTTCATTTGAGAGCTGCAGGTTATAGTCCACCGTGCGCGCAAAGAAGCGTCCGCTGGCTCCGATGGTCAGCTCTCCTATCTTGAAGGATTCCTCTATGGTTCCGTAGGGTGAGGTCTTTGTCACCAGTCCCTTTTTCGATGTAGGCGAATACTGTCCCTTGGTGAGGCCGTAGATCTCATTGTTGAACAGTATGATCTTGATGTCGATATTGCGTCTGATGGTATGAATGAAATGATTACCGCCAATGGCGAGTGCATCGCCGTCGCCGGTCATCATCCAGACCATCAGGTCAGGATTGGCTATCTTGAGGCCTGTGGCTATGGGTGCTGCCCTCCCGTGTATTCCGTGGAAGCCGTAGGTGTTCATATAATAGGGCAGCCTGGAAGAGCATCCTATGCCGGAGACAAATACATATTTTTCCTTTGGTATATCAAGCTCAGCCAGTGCTTTCTGCAATGAAGCGAGGATGCCGTGATCACCGCATCCGGGGCACCATCTTACCTCCTGGTCACTCTTGAAGTCTTTGGCGACGTAGTGGTTCTCGTGTGTTGTTGTTTCAGCCATGTTATTTCTCCTCCAGCATTTTAATACAGTAATCTTTTATCTCCCTGACCGTGAACGGCAGTCCCTGCACCTTGTTATACTGATGATAGGTATATTTCTGATGCTTTATTCTCAGATAGTTGGCAAACTGTCCGAGGTTGAGCTCGCACACCACCAGCTTTTTGAATCCATCGAACACCTGCGCGGTATTCTTTGGCAGGGGTCTGATGTAGTTAAAGTTCACTGCGGAGACATTATATCCTTCCTCCTGCAGTTCGGTGACAGCGCTGACGACGTGGCCGTAGGTGCTGCCCCAACCGATGACAAGCAGGTCGCCGGTCTTGCTGCCTATGATCTTCAGGTCAGGCAGATCGGCAGCCACTGCTTCCACCTTCTCATCTCTTATCTTAACCATGTACTCATGGTT
The DNA here is from genome assembly GCA_034004025.1 of Bacteroidales bacterium. Taxonomy (GTDB): domain Bacteria; phylum Bacteroidota; class Bacteroidia; order Bacteroidales; family VadinHA17; genus SR-FBR-E99. Next base: position 22,216 of record JAVEXM010000020.1, on the reverse strand, counting down.
TTCCGGGGTGTAGGATACGCTTCCCCTGACGGTTTTCTCGAGGCCGCCAATGCGGTGTTCAAGTCCTTCCATGCCGGGCACGGCCCATTTACGGGAGTGTGTGATGGGATCTCTCTCGTAGGGCAGGTATTCCTGTTCGGTTTTCACCGCCCAGGGCACAGTGATGGATGGCATATCACTCATTGAGGGTATCCTCCACGGTTCGCTTCCGTTGGCCAGGTAACTGTCGGTAAGCAGCACCACCGGGGTCATATGTTCAAGGGCAATTTTGGCTGCGTTAAAGGCGTGGTGGAAACAGTCCGAGGGCGTTCCTGCTGCCATCACCACCACGGGACTCTCTCCGTTACGGCCATAGAGAGCCTGCCACAGGTCTGCCTGTTCGGTTTTGGTGGGGAGACCTGTAGAGGGTCCGCCCCTCTGCACGTTTACCACCACCAGCGGCAGTTCAGTCATGACAGCCAGGTTCAGTGCCTCTGATTTGAGTGCGAATCCCGGTCCGGAGGTGGATGTCACGGCGAGGCTTCCGGCAAAGCTGGCGCCTATGGCGCTGCATATACCTGCTATCTCATCTTCAGCCTGGAGGCTCTTGGCGCCCAGATCCTTGCGCAGCGCCAGCTCCTCAAGGATGCCGGTTGCCGGGGTGATGGGATAAGAGCCGATGAATAGCTTCAGACCTGCCTTCTCTGCAGCGGCGAGGAGGCCCCAGGCAGTAGCCTGGTTGCCGTTAATATTGCGGTAGGTACCCTTCACTATGTCTGCAGGGCTGACCCTGTATGAGGGAGCGATAGCCTGTATGGTCTCGGCATAGTAATAGCCGGCACGGAGCACCTTGCTGTTTGCCTCGGCCATGAGGGGCTTCTTGCCAAATTTCTCCTCTATAAAATCTTCAGTGTAATTGAGCTTGCTGTCAAAGAGCCAGTAGACCATTCCGAGAGCAAACATGTTCTTGGTTCGCAGGATGGACTTGGGGTCCAGCTCCGAATCCTTGAGAGCCTCCTTGACAAGTGTGGTTATAGGAGCGGGGATGAGGTGCATGCCGTCGAGCTTGTCTTCAAGGAAGGGATCCGACTTGTAACCTGCACGCAGTATCTGTTTTTCGGTGAAGCTGTCAGAGTCATAGATGATTGTTGAGCCTTTTGCCAGGTATCTGGCATTGGCACGCACTGCAGCCGGGTTCATGGCCACGAGCACGTCGGCATAGTCGCCGGGGGTATTTACCTGTTTATGCCCTATGTGAACCTGAAAGCCTGAGACCCCTCCCACGGTACCCTGCGGAGCACGTATCTCTGAAGGATAATCGGGGAATGTGGAGATGTCATGACCGAACAGCGCAGATGTGGTTGAAAAGAGGGTGCCGGTAAGCTGCATCCCGTCTCCCGAATCGCCCGAGAACCTTATCACCACATCATCTTTCTCAATGACCTTTAATCTTTTTTCCATGATAAAATTGAACTGTTTGTTTTAATAAAGGAGTATATAAGTGTTAACCCGTTTGAAGGAGCTAAGTTCAGCAATACACCGGTATAACTGTATGATTTTAATCATATTTGGTATTAACCGGCACCTGAACTGCCGGGAGGGTTAAATCGCCGTCACCTGCGGGCGGGGAGATCTTTCAGCGCCAGATGTCAGCCTTTTGAAGATTGATATTGCTCTCGAAAAACATTCTCGCTATCTTTTCAAAATAGTCGGTGTAGTCGGATACAAAGAAAAGATCCTCACCCGATCCGTTCCGGTTCAGAAGGCTATGTTTCTCCAGTGTTTCCCTCAGCAGGGCGGCAACAAGCCGGCCCGAGTCGATAACCTCAACGTCAAAATTAAAGAACTTGCTGATCTGGTTTTTAATGATCGGGTAATGAGTGCAGCCAAGTATCAGTGCGCTTATGTCACTGAGCCTGGCATCGGACAGATATGTCCGGATGATTGCGTTGCTGATGTCATCGAAGATGAATCCCTCTTCTATCATTGGCACCAGCAGAGGTGTTGCCATGGATGCCAGCTCTGTTGAGGGAGAAATTGCGCTTATCTTCTTTTCATATGTGCCGGAGCTGATAGTTCTCTTCGTGCCTATCACCCCTATTCTCCGGTAGTTGCGGGAGGCGACGTATCTTACAACCGGGTTTATCACATCAAGGATCAGCACCCTGTCGTGATATTCTGCCTCGAGGCTCTCATAGGCGGAGGCGGAGGCGGAGTTGCAGGCTATGAGCACCAGTTTGGCGTCATGCTCCATCAGGAACTCCGTGATGCGTCGTGAGTAACTTCTGATAGCCTCCTCGGACTTATCGCCGTAAGGCAGATGGGCGGTATCGCCAAAATAGACGATTCTTTCTCCAGGGAGGTTTTGCCTGATGGCATGTGCCACCGTCAGTCCTCCCACTCCTGAATCAAAAATACCTATCGGACGATTCCCTGCTTCCATGATTTTAAGAGCATGACTGCCCGTCAGCATCGTCTTTGCTCAGCCGGTACGGCGGAGCAAGGCCGGCGGGCAGCCATGCGGAGATTCCCTTTATTCCTTTATCCCAAGCTTTGTCTTCACCAGGGGAGTAATGTCAGTGCTCTTGGCTGTATCAACATACACGAGGGTGCGGACATCATATATATATATGAATCCACCCTCCTTTGAAACTTCATTGATGGCAACCGTAGCCTTCTCAATTATCGGGTTGAGCAGTTCTGCCTGCTTCTCCTGCAGCTGTACCTGTGCCTGCTGCTGGAAATTGCCGATGCGCGTCTGCATGTCGGCAAGCTCCTGCTCCTTGTTTGCCTTTACAATATCAGTGAGGGTTTTGCTGTCCCTTACATACTGGTCCAGCTTGTTGTTGTATTCAACCTGCATGAGTTCCAAAGCATTTGTGAGCTCCTGCCCGAATGCATTGTACTTTGTCATGGCCGAGTCATAGTCAGGCATGGTCATGATGATGTCATCACGGTTGATATGGCCTGTCTTGAATGACTGAGCAAATCCGTCCTGTGCCGTAAAAACCAGTGCAGCAAACAGGAGTATCCCAAATACTTTTTTCATCTTCTTTTTATTCAAATTTAGTGTGCAAATGTAATTATTTAATTCTTATAACCGAGTTTCTGCAGGACCTGATCGGAGAGATCATATCTCGGGTTGGCAAAGAGTATGTTTGATCCTGCCGAGGTGTCAAAGATAACTGCATAACTGCCCTCCACGGAGATCTCCTTGATGGCCCTGAGTATCTCATCCTGAATAGGTTTTACCATCTCCTCGCGTTTCTTGAAGAGTTCGCCCTCCATGCCGAAATAGGCATTCTGGAGATCCTTGACCTCTTTTTCCTTTGCAATGATGGCCTCTTCCCTTTTTCTCTTCTGGTCCTGTGTCAGCAGCACCACCTCCGCCTGGTAATCCTTGTACATCTGTTCCACGACTGCATAGCCGTCAGCCACCTCTTTCTCCCATCCTTCGGATAGTTTGTCGAGCTGTTGCTGGGCTGCCGTAAAGGCGGGAATATTGTTCCTGATATATTCGCTGTCAACAAAGGCGAATTTCTGTGCCATGCCGGTGAATGATGCGGCTAGCACCAGAACTGTTAAAACGATGATCTTCTTCATAGCTTGTTTTTATGATTGTTCTCTTTCAAAATTGCTGTCCTATTACAAAATGGAACTGGCTTCCGCCGTCATCGGCCCTGCCGGTGACGGGAGTATCAAATCCATAACCCCAGTCGATGCCCAGTAGTCCGAACATAGGCAGGTTTGCCCTCAAACCTATGCCTGCGCTCCGGTTCATCCTGAAGGGGTTGAATTCCTTTATGCTGTACCATGCCCTGCCTGCCTCAAGGAATGCGAGGCCGTAGATTGTGGCCTGTGGATTGAGTGATACAGGGTAGCGAATCTCCAGGGTGAGCTTGGAGTAGACGTTGCCCACCTCCACGCTGCGGTTTTCCTTGAGTATCCTGGGTGTCAGCGAGCCGTTGGTGTATCCCCTCAGGGCAATGACCTCACGGCCGTAGAGGTTGTATCCTGTCATGCCGTCGCCTCCGACAGAGAAGTTCTCAAAGGGTGAAGGTCCGATATCCCTGTTGTAGAAGCCGAGATACCCGAATGCCGCGCGGGCATTGAGCACCAGCTTGTTATCCGATGTGAGGGGATAGTAGTAATCGGCCTTGAACACCGCCTTGTAAAACTCTATCCACCTGTATTTATCCTCATCGGAGAGAGCAGACATATCCTTGCCGCTGAGGGCAGAATAGGGCGGCGTCAACTGCACGGAGAGGCTGAATGTCGATCCGCTGCGCGGGTATATTGTATTAGGTCCTGCCGAGAAACGCGTCAGTCTGGCGGTCACCGATGCCAGGTTGGCGTCACCGTTGTCAAACAGGAACTGGTACTGTGAGTAGTTGTACATGCTGTAGCGCTGGTAGCTGCCCTCATAGAAGACCGAGAAATAGTCATCGGGCCACTCCAGTCTCTTGCCGAATCCTACCGAAGCACCGTCGATGATCATATGCTGCCTGTCATCAGCTCCCCTGGGAGAGCCGTTGGTCATCAGTGAGCGGAAGGCTGAGAGCGACAGTGTGTTGGGCTTTTTGCCGCCGAGCCAGGGCTCAATGAATGATATGTTGTACGACTGGTATACCCGTCCGTTCGACTGTGCCCTGATCTGCAGCGACTGGCCGTCGCCGGAGGGGTATGGTCTCCACTCCTTCCACTTGAAGAAGTTACGCATGGCGAAGTTGTTGAACCTCACCCCCACTGTTCCCACCAGCATGCCTGCACCCCATCCTCCGGAGATCTCAAACTGGTCGTTGGCCTTCTCCTCGAGGGCGTATAGCAGATCGACGGTGCCGTTGATCTGGTCAGGGATGGGCTGCGGGTTGATCTTCTCGGGGTCGAAGTGACCGAGTACTGCCACCTGTCTTACGGAACGGATGATATTCTCCTTGGAGAAGAGATCGCCGGGCATGGTGTAGAGCTCACGGCGGGCCACATGCTCATTCGTGCGGGTGTTGCCGCTGATGATTACGTTATTGAGGTTCGCGGGATCACCCTCGAAGATCCTCACCTCAAGATCGATGGAGTCACCCTCGATATTCTTCTCTATGGGCGTAACCCTTGAGAAGAGATACCCGTAGTTGAGGTAGAGTGAGTTAACGGCATCCTCATCCTCTATCAGCCGCTTGTAGATGGTGCTCTGATTGTAAACCTCGCCGGAGGGGAAGTTGAAGACCCTGTTGAGCTGGTCCTTGGTATAGATGCTGTTGCCCACCCAGTCTACATTCCTGAGGTAGTACTGATTGCCTTCGTTTACCTTCACCACAAGAACCATCTTGCCGTCCTCCAGGGCATAGGTGGAATCGCCCAGCACCCGGAAGTCGCGGAAGCCGTTCTCATTGTAGAATTCAACCAGGCTGTTGCGGTCCTCCTCGAACTTATCCTCGATATATTTTGAGCCCTTGAAGATGTTAAGGTCCTTCTGCTTGGTGTTCTTCATCACCCTTCTCAACCTCTTGGTTTCGAAGAATTCGTTGCCCTCAAACTGTATCTCTTCGATCTTGACCTTCTCGTTCTTGTCAATTATAACACTTAGCACCACATTGTTTGGCAGATCGGGGTCATCTTTCTGTACAATATTCACTTCGGTGTTGAGGAAGCCTTTTTCGATATAATGATCCCTGATTGTCTTCTCAGCCCTGCTGAGCAGGTGGGCAGTGACCTGTGAGCCGCTGGGAAGGCTCAGTTTCTCCGTCAGGTCAGTCTCTTCCGATTTTCGTATTCCCTCGAACCTGAGGGATGAGAGGCGTGGTCTCTCCTGGAGGTATATATCGAGCCATATGTTCTCTCCCTCTGTACGCGTCACGGTGATCTTCACGTCGGAGAAGAGGCCCTGCTCCCACAGTTTCTTCACTGCAGAGGTGATCTGCTCACCGGGTATCTCGGCCTTCTGCCCGATACGGAGGCCTGATATGCCCATCAGTGCCGTGGGGTCAAGGAACTTGACGCCGGAGACGGTTATGCCTGCTATGGTATATTCTTCGGGGTACAGGTAATTGACAAATTCTTCTTCGGTCTGAGCTGTGGCCGCCAGGCCTGTCAACAACAAAGCAAAAAGGGAAAAGGCACGCATAATGTTTTCTTTCATCATCTCATCTGTTTTCAGCGATCTGCTCACTGGTCTTTCCATATCTCCTTTCCCTTTTCTGGAAGTCTGCCACTGCTTTGTAAAAGTCCTCCTTACCAAAATCGGGCCAAAGTTTCTCTGTAAAATAAAGTTCCGCATAGGCGAGTTGCCACAGGAGGAAGTTGCTGATCCTCTTCTCTCCGCTGGTGCGTATCATCATTGCCGGGTCAGGGATGCCCGATGTCACGAGGAAGGCGCTGACGGTATCTTCGCTGATCTCAGCGGTACTGATCCGGCCCTCCCTGACCTCCACAGCTATGCGCCGGCATGCTTCAGCTATCTCCCATCGCGAGGAGTAGCTGAGGGCAACAATCAGCTTCATGCGTGCACCTTCGGAGGTGACCTTCATTGTCTCATGCAGCCTGGCACGGACGTTGTCCGAGAGCCTGTCAATATCCCCTATGACCTGGAGGGATATCTGCTTATCGACCAGTGTTTTTGTCTCATTGTTGAGCGACTCTATCATGATATCCATGAGAGCAGAGACCTCATCATCGGGCCTGTTCCAGTTCTCCGTGGAGAATGCGTAGAGGGTAAGGTACTTTATGCCCAGTTCCGCTGCTGCCTCAACGACTTTCCGCACGGCCTTCACTCCCCGGTGATGGCCGAAGATGCGCTCATGCCCCCTTCGGCGGGCCCACCTGCCGTTGCCATCCATAATAACAGCAACATGCTCCGGGAGCCTGCTCTTGTTTATCTGATCCTTAAATGTCAATGTTATCTCTTCTTTCTTTTTTTACTCTTTTCCATTTCTGCAAAAGCCGGGCAGCCTAACAGCTTGTTGTACATCTTCCATGTTACTGAAATTCCCATGAAACTGTACCAGTCATTGTTATGCAACCATGAGTGATCTACGGCCGACGGTGAATCGCCCGGAGTCATGATCTCATATCGGCCGTCAAATTTATCATAAAAAGTCTTACGAAAACCATATTCGAATTCAATGCCAATCTGATTTGCAACATTGACCTTGAATCCGGCAGAGAATGGTATAGAAAAGAAAGGATGGAAGCTTTGGGATGAACCGTCGAGATTAACCTGGTTATAAACGGCAGAGAAGGCTGTTCCGGCGGCTATGTAGGGTGTATAGTCAACACGTCTGCTCCTGAAGGTGGAGTAAGGGAAGAAGTTGTATTCATATGTTACGCCAAGCTCCCCCAGGGGTGAATTGAGCGGGGTGATGTAGCCGCCCATGAGGTTGGCCCGCAGGGCCTGTCTCGGGTTGAAGTTGTACCTGTAAAAAAACTGTGCTGCAGGGCCGGGCTTGAAAAGAACATTGCCGGGATTTTCCTCTCCCAGGTAGTTGATCATACCTGCTGATACACCGTAGTCGGCGCTGCGCTGGGCCATCATAGGCAGTGAGGCAATTATCAGCAGTATTATTATTGTTGTTCTTCTCATTCCAATGGTTCTGTATTGCCTCATCTGAAGGAGGGAAGTCCGTTACGTGCCGTTTTGATCCTGTAATTGAATGTCACGCTGAAGGTATGGTAGACATCATTTCTCTCAGACCATGATGAGGTGTACCCGTCAATGAAGTCAGAGAATGCATACCGCCCGGTGAACTCTACTCCGAAAAGAATATTGGGATCGAAGGCCACCTTTGCTCCCACGCCAAGAGGTATAACGACTGTAAACCCGCTGTTTTCAAGTGTCGGCTGCTTACTCCATTGCTCCTCCAGCAGGTCATTGCCGCGCACATTGAAGCCTGCACCGCCGACACCTGTCAGTGCATACAAATCGATACTTCTGAAGAAGTCCTTCACCCTGTTCCTTGTCCTGCCCCTGTAGGTCTGAAAGAGGAAGCTGTTACGCTCCCTGTTTCGTACGAAATAATACTCACCTATGAGAGCTGGCTCAAAGAGTGAGGCGCCGGCCTCATAACCCCTGCCCTGGTTGTTGCCACGTTCATCGGTGGCGTGAAGCATCAGGTAGGAGAATGAGAGACGTACGGCAACAGCATCGGTAATGAAATACCTGAATGAGCCGTTGACGTTGAACCTTGTCTGCTTGAAAGTTATATCCTTAAACCCGATAGCGTTTTCCCCAAGGGAGAATCCGCCGATGTCGCCGTAGAACTGGGAGGTGCCCAGTCCCGCAGTAGCCTCGTACCTTTTCATCTTCCACAGCTGTGCTGAGACGAACGGTGCAGATAACAGCACCACCATGCACACCAGTATAAGACGTTTAATCATCACTCATCCTGCAGTTGAGGCTACAAATATAAGTATTGTGCCACTATTTAAAACTTAAATATTCCTTAATTATTGTCAGTTACGGGGGTCGGCACCCCACATCAGCTTATTCCTCAAGGTGCTGAAAAAATCATTTCCGGCGGTGGTTACTGTATTAAGCCTGATGTCTGCCCGGCGTATCTCGGCCGTGGTGCCCATGGGTACAGTCACAGCCCTGGAGTCGCATGTCATGAGACAGCCGTTGCTCCTGCCGCCGGTAACGAGGGTGACGGTGCTGTTGCCGTCGATGATGATAGGTCTGACAGTAAGGTTGTGAGGCGACATGGGGGCAATGATGATGCTTTCATCAGAGGGAAAGAGTATCGGACCGCCTACGCTCAGGTTGTATGCTGTCGACCCTGTGGCCGTTGAGATGATCAGTCCGTCTGCACGGTATGTGTTCAGCAGGATGCCGTCAACGCTGACGATGATTGTGATCATGCTCTGGTCAGCCTTCTGTACCGTAATCTCATTCAGTGCCAGCGTACGTTCCGGCCCGAAGAGTCCTTCGGGGGAGACGATCTCGAGCATTGAACGGCTGACGATCTCATACTCGCCGGCACACAGCATGTCTATCGACCTGCCTATCTCATCATCGTCGGGGATGTTTGCCAGGAACCCGAGCCTGCCAGTATTTATGCCTGCCAGGGGAACTGCCGTGTTGCGTACCCTCCGGGCGGTCTCAAGGAAGGTGCCGTCGCCGCCAACACTGATTATCAGGCAGATATCATCAGGCAACTCAGAGTAGTCAGCAAAGGGTATGACCCTCCGGTCGGCCGCGAAGCTATTGCCGTTGGGTTCCATGATATTGAGGTAGATGGTGACACCGCGTTCATGCAGTGCATCTATCAGCCTCAGCAGTCCGGCCGTTGTCTTCCCTGTCAGCCCTTTACTGTACAAAGCGAATTTCTTTGACATCGTGCAGAAGAGTTACATGTTGAGGTATTTCATCAGCAGGTTGTACCTGTCAGTATAAAACCGGTCGAGCTCATCATTGTCGGTGACCCAAGTGGTCACCTCGTAGGAGTATCTTTCAAAGGTCCTGATGATTGAGGCAAGGTCCGTGGTGTTGACCTTGAGGGTTATCTCGAGGCTGGTGGAGTCGGGGTCAGAGGTGATGGCCATGCTTAGTATCCTGGCGTCATTGCTTTCGACGATCTGGGAAATACGGCTCATGGAATAATCACGGGCGACGACATTCAGCATAATCACCCCGCCGGGCTGCTCCAGGGATGAGAAGGATGCAACACCGCGGACCATATCATAATAGGTGATGACCCCCCGGTAATGCATCTGGTCGTCAACAACCGGCACCACGCTGAGCTTGTGTCTTGCCGAGAGGGCAATCACCTCATAGATATGCTGTGTAATCTTCACGCAGGGACGGGGAAGCGACAGCTCGTGGTTTCCTATCGGCTCCTCGGGCTGGTTGAGGTCAAAGATGTCACTGTCGGAGATCAGCCCCAGGTAGTCACTCTCATTCACTATCGGGAGATGTGATACCCTGAAGGTCTCCATCCAGTTCAGTGCTGTCTGTGCCGTATCTGAGGTTTTCAGTGCCGGCACCACATCGGATATCAGATCTTTTGCAGTCATTCCGTCGGTCAAATTTCGATTAAAAGTACAAAAAACAATGGATCCTTGTAACTTTGCCCTCTTAAACAGGAGACAATGTCATGACGCGACTGAGTGTTAACATAAACAAGATTGCCACGCTGCGCAACGCCCGTGGAGGCAATGTGCCTGACGTAAGACATGCTGCAGTGAAGTGCCAGGCTTTCGGCGCCGAGGGCATCACCGTACACCCCAGGCCCGATGAGAGGCATATAATGTACAGGGATGTGCCGGTGATAAAGGAGGTCATCACCACCGAATTCAACATAGAGGGTAATCCTGAGGCAAGGTTTGTAAAGCTGGTGCTGGATAACCTGCCCGACCAGGTGACGCTGGTGCCTGACGCTCATGACGCCGTCACCTCAAATGCAGGGTGGGACACCAGGGCCAACCTCTCTTTTCTTACCGATGTGATTGCCCGTTTTCATGAAAAGGGAATACGCACCTCCATATTTACCGGCACCGATCCGGAGATGATTGAATATGCCGCGCGCACCGGCACTGACCGTATAGAGCTGTATACCGAGCCATATGCGGCCATGTTCAGCGAAGGCAGGGAGGCTGCCGTGGCTCCCTTTGTCAGGGCGGCGGAGATTGCACGTGAAGCAGGACTGGGTGTCAACGCAGGTCACGACCTTGACCTCAGCAACCTGGCATGGCTCCACGGCAACATACCATGGCTTGAGGAGGTGTCGATAGGCCACGCGCTGATATCGGATGCGCTGTGGTACGGGCTTGAGAACACCATTCAGATGTATCTCCGCGAACTGAGGCGGAGCTGAGAAGTGCTTACCTGAGATGTTTCTCGACGATTGTGCGGAGAACATCAATGCCCACCAGGTTCTCACCCCCGCCGGGGATGATGATGTCGGCATATCTTTTCGATGGCTCGATGAACTGCAGGTGTGACGGTTTGACCGTCTCATTGTAACGCTCCAGCACTTTAAGCACCGAGCGCCCCCGCTCCACAATGTCGCGCTGTATCACCCTTCCCAGCCGGTCGTCAGCATCGGCATCAACAAATACCTTGATGTCAAGCATCTGACGGAGGCCGGCGTCGACGAGAACCAGTATCCCCTCCACCACCACCACTTCGGCAGGCTTGACGGGGATGGTCTCAGGAGACCTGAGGCAGGTGAGATAGGAATAGATCGGCATATTTATCGGACGGCCGGCTCTCAGCTCTTTGAGGTGCGAGATGAGCAACGACCACTCTACCGAATCGGGGTGGTCAAAGTTGATCTTCTGCCTCTCCTCCACGGATATGTGGCTGTTATCCCTGTAGTAGCTGTCCTGCGGCAGTATCACCACCTCTCCCGGAGGGAGCATCTCAATAAGCTTTCGTACAACGGTTGTCTTTCCTGATCCTGTTCCTCCGGCTATCCCGACAGTAAGCATAAAAAGTGTATTTTTGTACCAAAAGTAGCAATTTATCCGTATGGTAAAACACATCGTGATCTTTAAACTCACCCCTCCCCTGGCTCCCGGAGAGAAGGAAGAGTCCGTACGTAAACTGAAGGAGTTTTTCGGTCCGGTAGGCAACAGGCTCGATTACATCATAGAATACAGAACGGGAGTTAATATCACGGAAGATGACCATTGCGGTGATTTTGTGATAGATGCTACTTTTGCATCCCGGGAGGATCTGAAGCGTTACCAGCAGAGCGATCCTCACCGTTCCGCCGTTGCGGCGGCAAAAGCGATAAAAAAAGCCAAGATAGTTGTTGATTACAATATCTGATAATGAACTCTCTCTACCCCATCAGGTTCAGGCCAATACTCAAGGAGACGCTCTGGGGCGGCGGCGCCCTGCGGGAGCGGTTCGGCAAGAATGCCGGCCCCGGCACCCTGATCGGCGAAAGCTGGGAGATAAACGGCATGACAGGTGCAAGCTCGGTGGTTGTCAACGGTTTCCTCAAGGGTAACAGCCTGGAGGAGATAGCAGAGGTATATATGGGTGACCTGACAGGAGATCATGTATGGGAGAAGTACGCCAATGAGTTCCCCCTGCTTATCAAGCTGATTGACGCCCGCGACGTCCTCTCTGTACAGGTTCACCCTGATGATGCACTGGCAGCGGAGAGGCATCATGCCTGGGGCAAGACGGAGATGTGGTATGTGATAGATGCCGAACCCGGGGCGCTGATCTATACCGGTTTCAGAAAGAAGACCGGCAGGGAGGAGTACCTGGCTCACCTGGCCGACAAGACGATTGCCGGGCTCATCAATGCCACGCCGGTTTTTCCGGGCGACGCCTTCTTCATCCCGGCAGGGACGGTTCATGCCATAGGTGCCGGCGTTCTGCTGGCGGAGATACAGCAGACCTCTGACGTCACCTACCGCATCTATGACTGGGACCGCGTTGATGCTGACGGCAGACCCAGGGAGATGCACACTGAACTGGCCCTTGATGCCATTGACTTCGACAGGGACGATACCGGACTCATCAGGATAACACCGGAGATAAACCAGGCCGTCATGCTGGCAGAGTGCGAATATTTCCGCACCAGCCTGCTGCAGTTTGACAGGCCTCTCATAAAAGACTTAAGTCTCACAGACTCCTTTGTGGTTTACATCTGCACTGCGAGCATGGCGGTCATTGACTGCCTCGGCCATACGGAAGAGGTAAAGGCCGGAGAGACAATACTGATACCTGCCTCAGCAGACAGTGTGACACTTATTCCCCAGGGGAGGGCTACTCTTCTGGAAGTATATATACCTTATAAGAACAGCTGACATGAAAAAGATTCTATCGATTGCCATCACCATCATAATGATACTTGCCGCATCGTGCGGCAGCGGAACCGGGGAGAGCGGTGGAAGAGGCAGGAAGGCGGCACATCAGCCCGATACAGGCTTCACCGGCATCAGAAACTATATCCGGAATGATGTCAAGGTCAAGGAGGTTGAATACAAAAACGGCGTCAGGGAGGGCATCACCCGCACCTTCTACAAGGGAGGAGTCATCGAACAGGAGATACCCTACTCCGGCGATAAAAAGAACGGCGAAGCCAGGTGGTACTATGCTGACAGCAAGCTCTTCAGGGTCACCCCCTATGTGAATGACACAATCAGCGGCTCACAGATACAGTACTACAAGAGCGGCCGCATAAAGGCAAAACTTGATTATATATACGGCAAACGGCTTCCCGGCCTGGAAGAGAATATGATGAACGGAACCAGGGTCACGGACTACCCGGAGGTAACCTACAGGGTCAACGACCTGTACAACGAGCGCGGGACTTACAAGATATTCATCGAGATGTCAGACATGGCTGAGAATGTGAAATATTACAGGGGCGACTATGTCAACGGCCTTGTTGACCTTGACTCACTCACACCTCTTTTGCAGACTGCCACCACAGGTTACCTTGACCTGAAGAAGAGCCCGGGTCACAGTGCCGACTCGGTAGTTGTCATTGCAGCTTATCTCACCCGCTTTGGTAACAGGCTCTACTACCGGCAGGCGATACCGTTACCGTACAAGGATTTAAACTGAAGCCCTGATGGCAGAGGCACCTCCACCGGGAATCGGATCAGCTGTCTACATCAAAAGCAGCGCTAAAATAAGCCAGCTGCCTCCGCCTGACCTGCCGGAGTTTGCCTTCACCGGAAGGTCAAACGTTGGCAAGTCGTCGCTCCTGAACATGCTCGTATCAAGGAAGGGGCTGGCAAAAATATCTGGTCACCCCGGCAAGACTCAGCTAATAAACCACTTCCTCATCAATGACAGCTGGTATCTGGTTGACCTCCCCGGTTACGGTTACGCACGCGTGTCACAGAAGATGAGGGCCGGGTGGGACAAACTCTTCACATCCTACATCACCCACCGTGAGAACCTGATATCACTCTTTGTGCTGATTGATGGCCGGCATGAGCCTATGGCGGCCGACCTGGACTTCATGGAGAGGCTGGCCCTCAACGGCGTTCCCTTCGCCAGAGTCTTCACCAAGAGCGACAAGCTCTCTGATGCGGAGGGTGCAAGGATCAGGGCAGTCCATGACCGGGTCATGCTTGAGAGTTGGGAGAGCCTGCCCCCCTCCTTCGTAACATCGGCCATAAAGGGGACAGGTAAAGAGGAGTTGCTGGAATATATCGCCAAAAACATGATATTTTTCGGCAGAGAAAAATGATTTGAACCATTAATGTTATTTTTACCTCATCATTCAGAAAAAAACCTTCAAACTTCTCAGATATGAATGGCCGAGCTCCCTTTAAGATCTTTTCATGCACCTCATCACTCACCATAGCAAAAAAAATTGCCGGACACCTTGGCATTGAGCTTGGCAAGAGCTCACTGACCAGCTTCAGTGACGGGGAGTTTCAGCCATGTTTTGATGAATCGGTCAGGGGATGTCATGTCTTTATCATTCAGTCGACCAACCCTCCGGCAGAGAATCTCATGGAGCTGCTCCTGATGATCGATGCTGCCAAGAGAGCATCGGCATACAAGGTCAATGCCATCATCCCCTATTACGGATTCGCGAGGCAGGACCGCAAGGACAGGCCCAGGGTCTCCCTGGGGGCCAAGCTGACAGCTGACCTGTTGACCAAGGCCGGTGTTGACCGCATCATTACAATAGACCTGCATGCCGATCAGATACAGGGTTTCTTTGATGTGCCCGTTGACCATCTTTTCGGCTCTGCGCTCTTTGCCCCCTACATCCGGAACCTCAACCTTCCGAACCTTACGGTCTCGGCCCCGGATATGGGAGGGTCGAAGAGAGCCAACGCATACGCCCGTTACCTGCAGAGTGAGCTGGTGCTCTGCTACAAGCTGAGGAAAAAACCCAACGTGGTGGAGGAGATATCGGTGATAGGCGAGGTAGAAGGCCGCCATGTGGTTATTATAGACGATCTGGTTGACACCGCGGGCACCCTCACCTTTGCCGCCACGGTAATGAAAGACCGCGGTGCTCTGAGCGTCAGGGCCCTGGCAACACACCCCGTGCTCTCCGGCGATGCCATTGACAAGATTGAGGCTTCTCCCCTGGTGGAGCTGGTGGTCACCGACAGCATACCCATGCAAAGAGAGTCGGAAAAGATAAAGATACTCTCCGTCAGCGAGATCTTCGCTGAAGCAATAAAAGCAGTATATACAAACAGTTCCATTAGCACCGGTTTTGTATTTTAAGCTTTTTAGCTATATTTGCAGGCCAATTTAAAAACGTCAAACGTGTGATGGGAGGTTGCATGGCATACAGCCTTGAGTAGCACAACTAATTAAAGACTAATGAAAAGTATCGAGATCAAAGCCGCCTCACGTGATCATTTCGGCAAGAAGAGTTCCAACAGCCTCAGGGCGGAAAACAATGTGCCGTGCGTCATGTACGGAGGAGAGGAAAACCTGCATTTTTACGCCCATGAGAATAACTTCCGCAAGCTGGTCTACACACCGGAAGTATATCTTGTCGACCTCCTCATCGACGGAAAGAGTTACAAGGCAGTAATGAAGGATCTGCAGTTCCACCCTGTAAGCGACAAGCTGTTGCACATCGACTTTATACAGGTAATTGAAAACAAGCCCGTTACAATCAACATCCCGTTAAAGATCACAGGTGTATCTCCGGGGGTTAAGGCCGGCGGCAAACTCCGGATCAAGCGCAGGACCCTCAGGGTCAAGGGTCTGGCCGGGGATCTGCCGGATCATCTTAACATTGACATCTCCAAGCTTCAGATAGGACAGTCGATTAAGATCGGCGACCTCTCATATGACAAGCTTGAGATCATTGACAACAAGCGCGCAATGGTAGCTGCGGTAGCTGTTTCCAGGGTAGCACTCAAGGAAGAGGAGCTTGCCCCCGAAGGTGAAGAGGCTGCAGGTGAAGCTTCCGCTGAAGAGCAGGGAGAAGCCACTGAATAGTAGCGATGAAGTATCTGGTCGCCGGTCTTGGCAACATAGGCGAAGAGTACAAAAACACACGGCATAACGTCGGATTCATGGTGCTGGATGCAGTAGCTGCTGCATCCGGCATTGTATTTAAAGACAGCCGGTACGGTTTCATCGCGGAGATGCGCCACAAGAATGCGCAGATGATACTTCTCAAGCCCACCACCCTGATGAACCGCAGCGGCAACGCTGTGCGTTACTGGCTCAACAGGGAAAAGATAACGCCGGAAAATCTTCTCATTATCACTGATGACATTGCCATACCCACCGGCAGCATAAGGCTGAGGGCCAAAGGAGGCGACGGCGGACACAACGGACTGGCGAGCATCAGCGAGGTGCTGGGCACAACCGCCTACGCCCGTCTGCGCCTGGGAATAGGCGACAGTTTCCACAGGGGCGGACAGGTGGATTACGTGCTGGGCAAATGGAGCGACGAGGAGCTTGCAGTGATAAACAGACGACTGCCGCTGGCAGTCACCATGGTAAAGTCGTTTGTGACGGCAGGGTGCGAACTCACCATGACAGCCTACAACAAAGCAGGGAAAACGCTCAGTGATGACGACTCAGAAGGGGGAACGGATAGATAAATTTCTCTGGCATGTCAGGCTCTTCAGTTCACGCAGCGCCGCCACAGAAGCATGCCGGAAAGGGAGAGTCACTGTCGGGGGTCAGCCCGTCAAGCCGTCATACCTGGTCAGCGAGGGAGCAACAGTGCTCGTCAGAAAGCCCCCGGTAACATACAGCTACCTCATCAAAGCCTTCCCCCCTGCCAGGGTGGGCGCAAAACTGGTTCCCGTCTACATCAGTGACCTGACACCCGAGGAGGAGAAAAACAAGCTGCTGCCGGGTCTGATGAACTCAGGCCACAGGCCTCGTGGCACCGGCCGCCCGACCAAGAGGGAGAGACGGGATATAGAGGATTTTCTGAACTGATCTCTCCGGCTATCTGAGAATACCCGGAGGATTCCATGAAGTAATTGCCCCGGCCATCAGAAGAGACCCGGAATATTTTCCCGGGTATTGGTTCACACTGCTGTTAAACAGGGTGGTATAAATACCTAAAATGGGCAGCCCCGTACCCAAGAAACAGTTTTTTTGAACCGCCACGGAAAAACTTTTTCTAACTTCGTCTGCAGGAGAGCCTGAGGCTTTCCTTTTCAGGAACAATAAGTTAAACCTGGTCGCGGAATGGCTAAGCATAACATTGAGAAGTATGATCTTTTCTATCAGCTACTGAAGAATTACGTTGATCTGTGGCACAATTATATATTTTACCGCAAGGTACTGGCATACGGCAGGGAGCATATTGATTTCTCGGTACCGACGATCTTTGCCCCCAATCATCAGAATGCCCTGATGGATGCCATGGCCGTTATCGGCACTCTGGACCGGCAACTTGTTTTCCTGGCCAGGGCCGATATCTTCAAAAAGAAGTTTGTGGCACGCATACTGTACACTCTGAAGATGCTGCCGGTATACCGGTTCAGGGACGGTTTTGAGAACCTGAAACAGAATGACGACACCTTCCGGGATACTCTGAGGGTCATGGAGAACCGCAACGGGGTGGTCATCCTTCCGGAGGGCAACCATGCCACATTCAGGAAGCTCAGGCAGCTCAAGAAGGGTATCTGCCGCATCGCCTTCCAGACCGCAGAGGCCTCCGGCTTCAGCAAGGAGATAAACATCGTTCCCGTAGGTCTTGACTACTCGCACTACTGGCGCTTCAGACAGGTGCTCACTGTGGTCTACGGTCATGCCATACATGTCTCCGAATATTACGACTCCTACAGGGCAAACCCAAACAGGGCCATTGTGGAGCTCCGTGACAGGCTCTCGTCGGAGATGAAAAAGGTGATGGTACACATTGATGATGAGCAGGATTATGATGCCATCAACGAACTGCGCAACATCGTCAACGAGAAATACAGTGACAGTATCCGATATCCGAAGCTCTTCCGCGACCAGAGGCTGGTCAGCAAGGTCAACGAGCTGAGAGGTCAGGACCCCGACGCTTACAGGAAGCTGTGCGATGATACTCTTGAGGCACGGGATATGGCCACGACTCTCAATGTGACCTACCGGCAGCTGCGGAAGAAGAAGCATCCTCTCGTATGGCTCATCCTCTCCGGGCTCCTGCTGCTGGCGACGCTGCCTGTCTTCATACTTGGTGCCGTTTTGAACATCCTCATGTTCCAGGTAGCTTATCTGCAGGCCCTCAAATCAAAAGACCCCGCATTCATCAGCACGGCACGATACGGCTTCTTCCTCGGTCTGAGCTTTATCTTCGGTCCGCTCTACCTGGTTCTTGCACTCATCTTCATCAAGCCGTGGTGGCTGGCAATAATTGCCTTCCTGATGGTACCCGTCCTGGGTATCATGGCCTGGAACTGGTTCCTTCTGTACAGCAGGACTGTCGGCGGATTCAGGATACGCAGACTCATCCGCACCGGCAACCCGGTATTCAAACGGCTGCGTGACACCTACAGCAGTCTCATCAAACGTGTAGCTGCCCTTTGACAATGAAGGATATCTTCACCGGGAAAGTAGTCTGGATCACCGGGGCATCCTCAGGGATCGGGGAGGCGCTGGTCTATGCCTTTGTCCGCGGTGGCAGCAGGGTCATAGCCTCATCGAACGATAGCGCAGGCCTCGCGAGGGTTGCCGGCAACTGTGCAACCTTTAAGGGAAGTATCACAACAGTGCCTTTCGACCTGGGCGACACAGGCACCATTGATGAGAGAGTGACAGAGGTGATACGGCAGGAAGGAAGAGTTGACATGCTGCTGAACCTTGGGGGCATAAGTCAGAGGGCCCGCATCAGTGAGACACCGTTATGGCTCGATCGTAAGATTATGGAGATCAACTATTTCGGTACTATCGCCCTCACAAAGGCACTGCTGCCCCACATGATCGCCGGCGGGGGAGGACATATAGCCGCTACCAGCTCTATATCCGGGCGGTTCGGGTTTCCGCTCCGTTCCGCATACTCAGCATCGAAACAGGCCCTTCACGGTTTCTTCGAGACGCTGCTCCTGGAGCATGCCCCTGACAAGATCAGGGTCTCGGTGATTATCCCGGGAAGGGTGAAAACGATGATCTCTTACAATGCCCTCACTGCTACCGGTGACAGCCACGGAAGAATGGACGAAGGCCAGGCCGGGGGAGTAACACCTGAAAGAGCTGCTGAGCAGATAATCAGGGGACTGAGACGGAACAGGAGGGAGATACTGGTCGGCAGCAGTGAGCTGCTGATGCTGAAGATAAGAAAGTACCTGCCCGGACTCTTCTTCCGGATAGCAGGCCGAATCAATCCAACGTAAATAAGAGATGAAGATCAAGGGATACATCATCAGCGGCATACAGCAGATGGGCGTCGGGGTTTATGACCTCGAAAAAGCATGGGACTGGTATATCCGGGCCTTCGGGATGGACTGCCGCATCTTTGAGGATGAGGCGGAAGCAAGGCTTATGCTCCCCTATACCGGCGGAGAGCCGCGCAGCAGGCATGCCGTACTGGCCATGAACCTGCAGAGCGGCGGCGGGTTCGAGGTGTGGCAGCACAAGGGCAGGGAGCCTGAGTACCGAGACCGCGAGACGAAGCTCGGCGACCTGGGTATCTTCGCCTGCAAGATGAAGGTGAAGGATGTGGAGGCTGCCTGGAGATACTGGACCGACAGCGGCGTGGAGGTGCTGGGAGCCCCGGCGGAAGACCCGTCAGGAAAGAAGAGCTTTTTTGTCAGGGACCCCTTCGGGAATACATTTCATATCGTCGGTGCCACCGACTGGTTCATGAACCTGAAGAAGATCTCCGGGGGAGCCTACGGGGCGATAATCGGGGTGACAGACATAGAGAAGTCAGTTAAGCTCTATTCAGACATTCTGGGTTATGACCGGGTGGTGTTTGACATCACGGGCACCTTTGATGATCTCTCTGCTGTGCCGGGTGGCGACGGCCTCTTCCGGCGCGTGCTGCTGGCACCGTCAAGACCGTTTCACGGCGGCTTCAATCCCATCTTCGGCCAGAGTGTGATAGAGCTGACAGAAGCCCGTGACCGGACAGCCACCCGCATTTTTGAAGGTCGTTACTGGGGTGACCCCGGTTTTATCCATCTCTGCTATGACATCAGGGGCATGGATAACCTGCGCAGATACTGCAGTGAGGCGGGCTTTCCCTTCACCGTTGACAGCCAGGAGAGCCATGAGGGCCACAGCTTTGACATGGGTGAGGCTGCAGGTTATTTTGCCTATATCGAAGACCCCGACGGCACCCTGATAGAGTTCGTGGAGTCGCACCGGGTGCCCATAATAAAAAAGCTGGGATGGTATCTTGACCTCCGCAGGCGTGACCCGAACAAACCCCTCCCCTCCTGGATGATAAAGTCACTGAGATTCTCGAGGGTCAAATCAGGCAGTAGGCAGCAGGCAACAGGCAGTAGTGGGAGGAGTTAAGAATTAAGAATTAAGAGTTAAGATTTAAGAATTCATAGTCAGGCATTTAGGCATTGTCAGGCTGCCTACTGCCGACTGTAGACTGCCGACTGTAGACTGCCGACTGCCGACTGCCGACTGCCGACTGATTACTGCGCCAGCGCCTGGGCTTCGCGCATGACCCGCATGAAGTTTCCTCCCCAGATCTTGGCGATATCGTCACGGCTGTAGCCGCGCCTGAGAAGCTCTTTGGTGATATTGCTCATCGTCGATACATCCCTGCAGCCTTCTATGCCGCCACCGCCGTCGAAGTCGGATCCTATGCCCACATAGTCGATACCGATTATATCCACCACATGCTGAATATGATTAACGGCATCAGTCACCGTCGCGAGCTTGACATATTTATTCTTCAGCTCAGAGAACTCTCTCCAGCGCTGCTCCCTCATCTCATCGGTCATCTCCTGGTCGGTGCTGCTCCACTTCTCACGCAGCTCCTTCACCTTCTCATCAAACTCGGGATTGGGTTCAGGCTGTTTCAGGTAATCACTCAACAGGCATATCTGTATCACTCCGCCGTTCTTCTTAAGCGCCAGAAGCATGTCGTCGTCCAGGTTACGCGGGCTCTCGCAGAGTGCCCTGGCAGATGAATGAGAAGCGATGACCGGGGCTTTTGAGATGTTAAGAACGTCATAGAACGATTCGTCTGAGATGTGTGACACATCCACCAGCATGCCTACTCTGTTCATCTCTCTGACCACCTCCTCGCCGAAGGGCGACAGGCCTCCGTGTTCCGGTCCTCCCTTATCGGTAGACGAATCACATATATCATTGTTATATGAGTGGCAGAGGGTGATATAGCGGGCTCCGAGATCATAGTACTGCTTTATCCTGGAAATATCGGTTCCTACGGGATAGCCGTTCTCTATTCCTATAAAAATAGCCACCTTTTCTTCCGACTTCAGCTTCATGGCATCATCAAGGTTAAGGGCGATGCCTGCCATGTCGCTGTTCCTGTCAACATTAACCTTCACGGAGTCGAAGGTGCGGAGGATATTCCGGTGCTCAGTCTCAAAGGCTTCAGCTGTTCTCGGTCCCTGTCCGATAAAGATGGCAAAGAACATGGCATCGAGGCCGCCCTCTTTCATGCGGGGGAAATCGACGCACCCGTTATCATTGCGCAGGCCCGGGTCAAATCCGCCACGTGCCAGTCGCATGGGAGTGTCACAGTGAGTGTCGACGGTGAGCATTTCACCGTGTAACTTCTCTGCCCTGCGGTCTATTCTCTCCTCCTCGGAGGCACAGCCGGCAAGTAAAAACAACGAGACAAAAATCAAGTATACTGTTCTCATGGTGATCGGTTTGGTTGACTGCGCTAAGATAAGAATATCAAACTCTGATTGTCATCGTATCAGGCTGGCACAAAGTATAAAAAAGGTTAAAAGTCAGTGCGGCACGGCGCCGGGCAGAGGGGCACAGGGCGGGTGGCAAGGGGCACGGATTCGCGGAACCCGGGACGCGGGGAAGCGTTAGCCGAAAAAAAAGCCCCTGATTGTAAACATCAGGGGCAGCCATGAAAAGAATGGAAAAATTGCTTTTGGACAGTAAAAAGCATCTTTAAAGTATCACGACTTACTATTTTCTCTGCCTGTTATGTCAAAAACTACTTACAAATATAGTAAATTGTTTATATCCGGCACTTTTTTTGGTGTGAAAAACAGGAGTAGCAACCGGTTGATCTGTTCACCGCGCAACCGTTGCAACTTCATGGAGCGCAAAAGTATTGTGCGGTACGTGTGCAACCATTGTAACTTTGTCCCGTCATTTAACAGTAACAACCTGAAAATTGTCGACAGCGGATTTGCAAATACATGGTGATCTCATAGAGGAGTGCCGGAG
>JAVEXM010000128.1:0-6871 GCA_034004025.1 Bacteroidales bacterium | reverse complement strand
TTTTTTATTTTAACCGGTTACATGACGGTTTTATGGCTATTTTTGGATAAACCTAAATCAAAATATCATGGATGCAAAGACGAAGGCCATTGTTTCCCACCTGTTTGTTATCGGGTGGATAATTGCCCTTATTGTCAATTCAAGTAAAAAGGAGGAAATGGCCAGTTTTTATATCAGGCAGAACCTCGGATTTATAATAGTATGGCTGGCATTAACGATTCTCCGGGTACTTCCTGTTGTTGGTCCGGTGATCTGGGCCGTGGGCGGCATCCTCCTGTTCGTTGGCTGGCTGATGAGTCTCATCTGGTCAATACAGGGAGAGCAGAGGGCGGTGCCATGGTTAGGTGACCAGTTCCAGACCTGGTTCAGGGGATTCTGATTCAATGGCCGGAAGACTACATATATGGTCTGCTGGTGTTCTCCTGGCGGCGGTCACATTTCTTTCCGGCTGCAGTGAACCGGAGAAGGGGAAGCCCAATATCATACTAATTATTGCCGACGATCTGGGATACGGTGACACCGGCCCTTACGGGCAGTCGAAAATTGAGACTCCCAATATTGATAAGCTGGCGGCTGAGGGATTGCGGTTCACTCATTTCTATGCAGGGTCACCGGTATGTGCGCCTTCACGATGTGTTCTCCTGACAGGTATGCACACCGGCCACTCGCAGGTCAGGGGAAACGACGAGTGGGCAGACAGGGGAGATGTCTGGAGCTACAGGGCGATGATAGCCGATTCCACCCTGGAGGGGCAGAAACCCATGGCAGACAGCACCGTCACCATCGCCTCACTGCTGCAAAAAAACGGATATATAACCGGGGCTGTCGGCAAATGGGGCCTTGGTGCACCTCACACCGGCGGAAGCCCTGTCAGGCAGGGATTCGACTTCTTCTACGGATACAACTGCCAGAGGATTGCCCACACTTACTATCCGACACACCTCTGGCGAAATGACCACCGGGTATGGCTGAGGAACGACACTCTTGCTCCGCATACGGGGTTTGACCCGGAGGCTGACCCGCTTGATCCGGCCTCCTATGAGAAATTCAGCCTCGCCGATTATGCGCCGGACCTGATGTTCAGGGAGATGCTCGGGTTCATTGACTCCTGTTCCGGTAGACCGTTTTTCCTTTACTGGGCAACTCCCATACCTCACCTGGCGCTGCAGGCGCCGGCCGGATGGGTAGACAGGTATCATGAAAAGTTCGGTGATGAACCACCATACAATGGCAATGAAGGCTATTTTCCGGCAAGATATCCCCATGCCGCCTACGCTGCAATGATCTCATACCTTGATGACCAGATTGGCAGCCTCATTGCTCACCTTAAAGAGAAGGGCCTTTATGAGAATACCATAATTTTCTTTACCAGTGACAACGGTCCGGCATGGAGCGCAGGTACTGATCCTGAATGGTTTGCCAGTGCTTCCCCCTTCAGGGGAACAGAGGGTTATGGCAAAGGTTCACTCAACGAGGGCGGTATCAGGGTTCCGCTGATCGCCTCATGGCCCGGAGTGACTGAACCGGGAGGTGTCACCGGCCATGTCTCCGCCTTCCAGGACTTCCTTCCGACGATTAGCGAGATAACCGGCTCAGAGATACCCGGAGATGCTGACGGCATCAGTTTCCTTACGGTGCTCCGCGGAGGGAAACAGAGAGAGCATGACTATCTCTACTGGGAGTTTCCCGAGTACGGAGGGCAACAGGCTGTGCTCATCGGAAAGTACAAGGCGCTCCGCAAGGGGATGCACAATGGCAATGATGCTTTTGCCCTTTATGATCTTGAGAATGATCCGCAGGAGACTGTTGACATTTCGGCAGACCATCCTGAAATCATGAAGCGGGTCGGGGAGATAGTCCGTAAGGAGCACAATGCCTCACCGAACCCGCGATGGAGGTACAGGCTGCTGGGAGAGTGACCCAGGGTGAAATATTACACGCTTCCGGGACGTTATAATTTAAATCCACCGGCATGATAAAAAGGCTTTCTTCCTACGCGAAGTCTGCTATCTTTGCGCGGGTTCCGGAATGAGTGAATTGTCAGAAATAATTGAAATACTTGAAGGATTTGAGCCGGTGGACCTCGATGGCATCTCCGCCGTGAGGTACATGAACCGCGTTGATACCAAGTATCTCTTTTCTGCAGGCAGGCTTCCTGATCTTCTCCGAAGGGGGCAGCAGCACTACAGCGCCCTCGAGATTGAAAGCACGCGGGAATTCTCTTACAAAACAATATATTTTGACACTCCCGACCTGCTGTTCTATACCCAGCACATCACCGGCAAGCTCAACAGGACCAAGGTCAGGATCAGGACGTACGAGTCGAACGGACTGACCTTCCTGGAGGTGAAGCAGAAGTCGAACAAGGGCCGCACACGCAAATCGCGGCTTGAAAAGGAGTCCGGCGAGATGAATCACATTGAGCAGTCGAGGGAGTTCCTTGAGGAACTTGTCTCCCCGGAAGCAGTGGCACTGAAGCCTGTCATAAACACCTCTTTTACCCGCATCACCCTTGTGAGTCTGGAGAGATCCGAGAGAATAACTATTGACTATAACCTGGCATGGAACAACCTCAGGGGTGACAGCGTAAGAATGCCCTTCCTCGCAATTGCCGAGATCAAGAGTGACAAATCAACCTCAATGTCTCCCTTCTTTCTCATGCTTAAGGATATGGGGGTGCGCAGGACAGGATTCAGCAAGTATGCAGTTGGCATGGCTCTGGTAAACAGGACAGCCAGGCAAAATAATCTAAAACCGAAGTTTTTATTAATTAACAGGATCAGGGATGAATATTACAGGAATGACGCTGCCCGATAGCAGTGTGGTCATGGCCGGACAGGGAATGTTCAGCTTCGCAGGATTACCGGAGTTATTGCTCCGTTTCTGCATCAACCTCGTGGTGATGCTGGTTCTGGTGCGCTGGCTTTATTACAGCACTACCAGGAGAAAGGATTACCTGTTTACGTACATTCTCATTTCCAGCGTGGTTTTCCTGCTCTGTTACCTGCTTGAGAGCGTCAGCCTTCAGATAGGGTTTGCACTCGGCCTGTTCGCAATCTTCGGCATAATCAGGTACCGGACAAACCCGATGCCCATCAAGGAGATGACCTACCTCTTCCTGGTTATAGGTATTTCAGTGATCAATGCCCTTACTGCAGGCACCAGCATGATTGAGATCATCTTCGCCAACCTGGCTGTGATACTAATCACCCTGGGACTGGAGAAGGTGTGGTTGCTGAGGCATATCTCATCCAAATCGATCGTCTATGAAAAGATCAACCTGATAGTGCCGGAGAAGCATGACGAAATGATTGCTGACCTGCAGCAGAGAACAGGGATAAAGGAGATAAAGAAGGTTGAGATAGGAGCGATTAATTTTCTGAAGGACACCTGCAGGATGATAATCTATTACGAGGACAGAGGACGCAATGTAAACCTGGCTGACCAGAACGGATTCATTAAACCGGATGACAATGACGATGATTAGAAAGGCCACAGTCGGGCTTATTGCAATGCTGTTTTCCGTGATTGCGGCGGGGCAGAAGACTGATTACGGTATATGGTACGAGGCGAGTGCTTCAAAGGATATCTGGAAGGGACTCAGGGCTGATCTGGAAGCCAGTGTCAGGACCAATGAGAATGCCGGGAATATAGAAAAGTTTTACCTGGAGCCCGGATTGAGGTACAAGTTCAATGACTACTTCAATGCAGGCGTTTATTACAGGTTCATCGAGCAGAAGGAGAAGGACGACCTGTATCACGCACGTCACCGGTGGTTTTTTCAGATGAAGGGCACGGCTCCCTCGGTAGCCCGCTTCACCTTTTCAGTCAGATATCGTATCCAGCAGCAGTTCAGGACTTACTATAAAGATCCGGAGGACAGGGAACCGCAATGGTATCAAAGGGTAAGGCTCGAACTTGACTATGATGTCAGGGGTATCCCGTTAAAGCCCTATATAAATACAGAGATGCATCTGCAGCTTTCTGATCCCAACGATATTGTTGCTGACAAGTGGAGATCGATGGTAGGGATAGAATACACTTTCAACAAGAGGCATACTTTCGGACTCGAGTATATTTACAACGACAGCAGGGTAACAAAGCCGCCGTTCGAGAACTTTCTTGGCGTTACCTATTCAGTGAAACTTTAGTTTCATTCTGTATATTTGCGGCAGATTTTCAGCCCCAGGCTGTTTTTTATATATTGAAGAACGGACATGAATAAATGGACTACCGGGAGAATCGGAGAACTTAACGGAAAGAGGATAGTAATTACCGGATCATCACACGGGATAGGTTTTGAAGCGGCCGGAATTCTGGCGTCAAAGGGAGCTGAGGTGGTTCTTGCAGTAAGGAACAGGGAGAAGGGGGAAAAGGCTGCTGTAAAGATCAGGCCTTTGAACGGATCAAAACCTGTGACGGTGATGAACCTTGACCTGGCCGATCTTGAGTCGGTCAGGAAATTTGCTGAAGAGTATGCAACCCGTTTTGACAGGCTTGATGTGCTGATCAACAATGCCGGAGTGATGATTCCGCCTTATAAAATGACGAAGGATGGGTTTGAACTTCAGTTCGGCACAAACCATCTCGGTCATTTCGCCCTTACCGGTCATCTGCTTCCGGTGGTGATGAACACGCCGTTGTCGCGTATCGTCACCATCAGCAGTATAGCCGCCAGGAGGGCTAAGATTCATTTTGACAATCTTGACGGCTCAAAGGGGTATAATCCCATGACATTTTACCGCCAGAGCAAGCTGGCCAATCTGCTGTTCGCCATGGAGCTGCAGAACAGGCTTGAGGTTGCCGGGTCAACAACCATCAGTGTTGCCTGCCATCCGGGTATAAGTGTCACAAATCTCCTCTCCCGCGGGACAGGAAGAGAGACCGGCAGGGTGATGAAGGCGCTCATGGGGATAGTGGCCCAGCCCGCATCGATGGGAGCATTGCCAACCCTGTATGCCGCTACCCATCCTGACCTTCGCGGAGGCGAGTTCATCGGTCCGGATGGCCCGGGAAACACAAAGGGTTATCCCGTGCTTACAAATGATGCTGCCAGGCTCTACAAACCTGATCTCGCGGCAAAGCTGTGGGAGGTGTCAGAGACTCTGACCGGTGTGCGTTACTCAATTTAATCCTTCAGTCTCCGGTATTTTGTGCACCTTCTGTTGAACAATCCTGGCTGCTTGTTGTTTTAAGAGCAGAAACAGAAACGTTCAACAAAAACAGAGAATATTATCATGGAGACTACAAAATGGGTGATAGATCCCGCACACAGCGAAATTCAGTTCAAGGTGAAACACATGATGATCACCACCGTGACCGGCAGTTTCAAGGAATTCAAATCTGAGGTTGAGACAAAGGGTGACGATTTCACAACGGCAAAAATCAGTTTCGAAGCCAATACCGCATCAGTCTTCACCAATGCGGAGCAGAGAGATGCACATCTCCGGAGTGCAGATTTCTTCGATGCCGACAATTTTCCCGTCATGAGTTTTGTTTCATCACGCCTGGAGAAGATCGATGACGAGAGCTGGCAGCTTAATGGGGACCTTACCATCAGGGGAGTCACAAATCCTGTCAGGCTTGATGTTGAATTCGGAGGTGTTGGCAAGGACCCGTGGGGCAACACCAAGGCCGGATTCAGCCTCAATGGCAAGATCAATCGCAAGGACTGGGGGCTAAACTGGAATGCAGCCCTGGAGGCAGGCGGAGTCCTTGTAAGTGATGATGTTCGCATATTCTGCGAGATCCAGTACTCAAAGCAGGCCTGACCTGTTGCAGATAAAACAATTTAAGACTTGTTTCGTATAAATGAGAAACCATTTTGCGGGACAAGTCTTTAAATATATGAAGCTCCTTAAGATCCTTCTGCTGCTGTCGGTACTTCCGTTTGCCGGGTGCGACAAGAACGAGGATGTCCGACCTGATGACTTTATGTATTTCCCTTCAGGCAATGAATGGGATACAAGGTCTGTGTCAGACATGGGTTGGAATGAAAGTGCAGTTCAGCCTCTGAAGGATTTCCTGGTTCAGAAGAATACGAGATCCTTTATGATACTGGTCAACGGCAGAATTGTCATGGAGGAGTACTTTAACGGACATACCCCATCCACCACATGGCAGTGGAACAGCGCCGGAAAGACACTGGTCTCTGCAGTAACAGGCATAGCACAGCAGGAAGGATTGCTGGATATTGACAACAGGGTATCTGATTATCTGGGCGCAGGGTGGACGAGTGAACCAACTGAGAAAGAGAACCTGATTACACTTAAGCATCTGCTCACAATGACCTCCGGCGTAAACGACGGATCCAATCTTGTGATTAGGGCGAACCTCACATATCTTGCCGATGCCGGAACAAGATGGTCATACCATAATGTCTTTCAACTGTTGATGGATGCGGTTGCGGATGCCGGCAGCCAGGAGTTCGAAACCTTTTTCAGTTCCAGGTTAAAGAATAAGATCGGGATGGACGGATACTGGAACAATGGGATTATATTTAAGATTTATCACAGCAATACCCGCAGCATGGCCAGGTTTGGCCTCCTGGCGCTCAATAAAGGGAAATGGGAGAACGAGCAGATATTGGAAGAGTCATTTTTCAATGCGGGCACAAGCTCCTCCCAGGACATGAATCCGTCCTACGGTTACCTGTGGTGGCTGAACGGCAAAACCAGTTACATGGTTCCCGGATCGCAGAATGTTTACCTGGGGAGCCTTGTCCCGAAGGCTCCCTCAGATATGTTTGCCGCCATGGGAGCGGAAGATCAGCGTATTTATGTTATCCCCGGCAAAAAGATGGTAGTAGTAAGAATGGGGGAGGCCTCTGATCCTCAGAACCCGAGCTTTGCCCTTTCGGGATTTGACAATG
>JAVEXM010000127.1:0-6916 GCA_034004025.1 Bacteroidales bacterium | reverse complement strand
TATTAATTTGAGTATTATAGTGTGATGAAAAGGATCCTCTCTCTCAGACTGGCCTGCATACTTGCCGCCGCAAGCGCCGTCGGGCAGCCGTTCATCCTGAGAGGGGAGAGCTCTTCGTTGACACTGTTGTCCCGCGCATCGACATAACAGTAAACCCGGACACCCTGGCCTGGATCTACGCCAACCCCTCCAGTGACAGGGAGTTTCATGCTGCCTTCGTCTTCGACAACGGCACGGTGCGCGATACGGTTGACACGGTGGGATTCCGTCTGCGGGGAAATACATCCCGTAGTTCACAGAAGAAATCGTTTAAGGTTTCGTTCAACACCTTCACTCCCGGCGGCAAGTTTTATGGCGTGGAGAAGCTGAATCTCAACGGAGAACACAATGACCCTTCAGTGATGAGGTCAAAGGTGATGTGGGATATTCTCCGTAAATGGGACATACCTGCGCCCCGGGCGAACCATGTGAGGGTCTATATCAACGGGAGCTATTACGGTCTCTACATCAATGTCGAACATATCGACGAGGAGTTTGCCATGTCACGTTTTGGCAACAAGGACGGGAACCTGTTCAAGTGTCTCTGGCCTGCCGACCTGGATTACCGGGGCAGTGATCCCGAAAGTTACAAGATATGGACGGGAGAGCGGTGGGTATACGAACTGAAGACAAACCTGGAGGAGAATGATTTCTCTGACCTGGCCGCATTTATCGGGGTGCTGGAAAATTCGTCCGATGAGGTGCTGACCTGCGACCTTGATGCGCTCTTCAACGTCTATGATTACCTGAAGGTGATGGCTGCACAGATCTTCTGCGGCGACTGGGACGGATATATGTACAACAAAAACAACTTTTATCTCTATCACAACACTGCCACCGGCAAGTTTGAGTATATACCCTACGATGTCGATAACACCTTCGGTATAGACTGGTTTGGCATCGACTGGGCGAACCGTGATATTTACGGGTGGCAGCCCGGCGGTGATCAGCCGAGACCGTTGTATGACCGCCTGATACACCACCCCGTCTTCCGGCAGCAGTTCAGCCGGTATGCGGAACAGCTCGTAAGCAGCACTCTTGACATCGATTCGCTTATGCAGACTATTGAGGCAAGAAGAAGCATGATTGCTCCCTACGTGGCCATTGATCCATATTATCCGCTTGATTACGGGTACGACTATTCCGATTTCATGAATTCATACACTGCTGCCATCGGCGCACATGTGAAGTGGGGCCTCTATCCATACCTGGGTGCAAGAAAATCTTCGATGCTGGCGCAGATCGAACCCGGCACGATGATGCCGGTGATAAAATATATCAGGCATCACAGAGAGAATGGGCAACCCATAACCATCCGTGCATTCGTTGAGGCACATGCCTCGCCGGTTACTGTTGCCGTTCTATACTCAGTTGATGAAGGCGAGATTCTTCAGCAGATCATGACCGGTGACGGCACCGGGACATATACCGCCATACTGACCGGCATCACGGATGAGGCTGCCGTAAGCTACAGGGTGATGGCGGTGGAAGGAGCAGGGGAAACCAATATAATGCCATGTGAGCCTGAGTATATCAGTCCGGTCGCCGGCGACACCCCGCTTCTCTATATCAATGAGTTCATGGCTGACAATGAGATTACTGTTACCGACGAGCGCGGTAACTACTGCGACTGGATTGAGATATACAACGGTGATGATGAGGATGTTTTCCTGGGGGATCTCTACCTGACAGATAATTTCAATATCCCCGACAAATGGCAGTTGCCCGACTTCGTGCTGGCTGCCGGCGGGTTTATGGTTTTCTGGGCTGACGGCACTCCTGCGCTCGGGTCGAGGCACGCCTCCTTCAAGCTCGACAAGGAGGGGGAGGAGATAGGTCTCTACACGGCAGGTCTGCTTGTGATTGACAGCCTCTCATACGGCCTGCAGAATGAGGATGTCAGCATGGGCCGGAAGAGCGACGGGGCTGCTGAGATCATTTATCTTGCTGCCGCCACACCGGGCCGTTCGAACAGTCTGACCTCTGCAGGTGAGGTCATCGCCGGCCGGAAGCTGACAGCGTGGCCAAATCCTGCCCACGGCGACTTCATCAGGCTGAGCGAGTCTGTGGATTGCCGGGTTTACTCTGCGGGAGGTCATCTGATGTTTTCCGGGCGGGAGGTTTCCGTGATTGATATCAGCAGCTACGCCGCGGGCCTGTATATCATTGTTACTTCTGACGGCCACATGGTGAAATTCATAAGGGTTTAGAAAGGATATTAATATCCCGGGCAGTGAACGGTGAAGTTCCACGCCGTTCCTGACGACCCTGCACAGTTCGGGTTCACTCTCACCTCTATCATGGTAGTATAGCCGCTGAACTGTACCTGCACAGAGCGGCTCTCACCCACGCAGCCGGAGTTGAATATAGTTCTGCCTCCGTGTGAGATGATTATCTGGTCCTTGACGTCAAAAGTCTGGTAGTCGAACTTGAAGACACCGCTGGTAACACCCAGGTCTATCTGGTGCACCTCAGGGGCGTCCCCTCCGGCCTTCTGGGTGTCGTTGCACCGGCTCTGGTGCACCACGGGCGGCTGCTGATTGGCCGGCACGGGTGTGTTGCCCCCCGGCATGCCGCCGGGAACGTTGCCGGTTATGGCACCCGATATTATCGTCATAAAATCAACCAGTGAATTCATGTCTATGGCAGGCCTCCTTCTCTCCGGCTCACAGGCGGTTTTGGAGCTGTTCCAGACAAATCCCGGCAAACAGTCGCAGGCCATTACATCATTGAGAGCGTCGTACACGGGCTGCGAGTTGGGTATGTGCGAGCAGTTGGCCTGCACTATCTGGGTGGCTGTTATGGGTTCGCATCCCTTGCTGTCGTCGCGCCACTTATACCCCGGCAGGCAATCGCAGTAGGGCTCCTGCCGCACCGGATCCCACATCGGCATGGTGTAGGGCAGGTTGTCGCAGTTGAAGCCGCTGAACTGCGCCACTGCGGAGGGGATACACATGATCCTGTCCTTATCCCACACATAGCCTGGGAGACAGTCACAGTAAACCTTTTTATCAACGGGGTCCCATACACCCTGTGTATTGGGATATCCTGAGCAGTCGGCCTGCGAGGCCTGAAGCTTTCCGGTCTCCTCGCATCCCAGGTTATCAGGCCTCCATGAGTATCCTGGGAGACAGTCGCAGTAGGGCTCGTCCCTTGCATAATCCCACAGCGGCCTGGTGTTCGGCCACTGGGAGCAGTCGGAGTCATTGAGTATCTGCTGCACATCCGGCTTGCAGAGTCCCGTCACCGGATCAGGGACGAAGTAATCCTTGCATACACAGTCGTATACCCCTGTTGCGTTGTTAAAAACCGGCTCGGAATTGGGGTCGGGACAGTCGGGGACCACCGGCGCTGCATCATCCTCCGGGACGCATATGCCCTGGTCATTTCTGATATAACCGTCGTTGCAGACACATACTTCTGCAACCGGGTCATAGTACTCGTTGGGACCGCAAGAGGTATCCTGCTCTTCATCCTGACCCACCTTATCGAGGCGTAGCAGTCCCAGATCCTGGCACTGTTCGTAGATCACAGAGGTCTCTTTCAGGTCGGAATATCCGGCGGCAGTAACGGTTATTACAATCGGTGCTCCGTTCCGTCCGGCCTCGGGATAATCCATCAGAAAAGTGTAGCGGCCGTTGACAGTCTGGTCAGACCTGGCCCCGGCAGGCGTTGTTATTGTAACAGTAGCACCTGTGACTCTGTTTCCCTCCTGGTCTTCAATGACGCCTTCCAGCATCAGCTGGTCATACATAATGGTGGTGAGTCTCTTCGTTTCCGCCCTGATGCCCTCCTTGTCGAATATGTATTTTGCAATGAAGGTACTGCGGTCTGTG
The DNA here is from genome assembly GCA_034004025.1 of Bacteroidales bacterium. Taxonomy (GTDB): domain Bacteria; phylum Bacteroidota; class Bacteroidia; order Bacteroidales; family VadinHA17; genus SR-FBR-E99. The sequence goes on along the minus strand of JAVEXM010000127.1, from coordinate 3,041 downwards.
TTGACCGACTCCATCAGCGACATCCAGTCGCCGTAACTGTTACGTTTCCCGAGAAGACTATCGCGGCAGAGGTCCATCGATGAAAGCCTGCCAAACTCCCTCGCTCCCCAGTCGCGCGACTCAATATAAAGCGTCTGGTAGCTGTTGCACCACCGTATCATCTCATCGGCTGACAATACCGAGCCATTGGCCAGTTTCCAGTTTCTGAAAATCTCGGTCACCAGGCCTAACCCTGCCTGCAGCCGGGTCCATTTACCCGAGCTCCAGATATAAACGGCATTGCCGGTCTCGTCACTCCATATCTCGCCGCCCACGGGCCTGACGCCGGTATAACAGATTGTATAACTGGTCCCAAGGTCAGTGAAGGCTTTTCTCCTGGGGTCGGAACTATCAGCCGTGCCGTCGCCTCCGACGTAGCCCATGCAGTCACCGGCCCTGTCCCTTATCTGTTTCTGGATATTCTTCAGGCCCCCGAGTGCCAGGTCGATCCCCTCCTTGAAATAGGTTATACCTGTTCGTAGCATGAATGTCACGGGAGATTTGAAAGCTTCGTATTTATCTTCCTTGGGCAACAGCTTCTCAACATCATTGAAGAAATTGCTCATCACCTCCAGTGACCGGAACGGATTCTGGTCATCGGGCGCATAACGCTGATAGAAGTTGACAGCCTTTTCGATATCCTCCTTTACCCCGATGACATCTTTCAGTTCTCCCTCAAATTGCTTCAGCTTTCCCAGGGTGTAGCTTATCTTCGCCGTGAGGCCTGCTTTCTCGGCATCATTAATTGCCTTCTGCATCGGTTCAGGCAGTTCGTGGAAGTTATCCTTCAGTTTCTGCCATTCACCGAGCATCTGAGTCAGTTTCTCCTGCGACTCGGTTGTGATATCTTTGGAAGTAGTCAGAACATCATCAAGTGTCTCTTTCTGATCGTCGGTAAGCTGCAGGTAGGCTTTGCCCGACTGGGCATGTATCATCCCGGTGAAAGCAAGCAGTATCAGGATGGCAAGGGTGAGGGCTGCAGCCCGTGCAACAACTGTTTTCATGCCGGGGGTTATTAGAAGTAAAACCGGTATCCCACGGATACAAGCATCATCTGGTATCCCTCTTCAGTGACGAGGATGTCATTTATCCAGAGGTCAACTCCTATCTCAAAGGCTCTTCTCTCGGTGCCGAATCTTGCCCTCATCATGGAGTTGAATGAGGCATCGGAGGCGATCTCACCGTAGAGGTTTGAGTCACTTCCCAGGGGCCGCAGACTGGTGTTGGCGGCAAGTCCAAAGTCAACGCCCCAGAAGCGTTTCCCGCTGATCATCCTGTAGCCTGCAAAGAGAGGTATACGGACGCTGTAAAACGCATTCACGTCTCCGGCATCTGTTGTTTTCCCTATCAGTGAGTTGAAGTGAAGGCCGGTGCCACCGTAAAATTTTGTCCCTATCACCTGGTCGATACCTATACTGACGCCCGGGAAAAGGGGCGGGTCTATCCCGTATACCTTACCTAAATCGGAAAAGAGAAACGAAACAAACATTGAAGTGTTTCGATACCTCGGGGTCCTTATTGGGGCAAGGGGCTGGCTGACAGGAGCTCCGTAAGAGGAGACAGGGGGTGGAGGTGCTGTCGGGTTTGCCGGCGGTTGGGGCGGCAGATTTGACGGCTGTGCTGCGGCGTTGGCCGCTGCCCGGTTCTGTGCAGCAGCGGCTGCAGGGTCACAGCTGCCGTTGGGATAGTTCTCCTTCACCCATTTCTCAGCCACCTGGTAGAAGGGAAAACCGCCCTTGAGTGGTACCAGGCTGGGCGACCGGTCGTCGCCGTCAACAATTTTCACCTTGCCGTCGCTCTTGTCGCATACAGCCTTGAAGGTCTTCTGCGCGTCAAGTGTGTACGATACCGAAAGAAGCAATAAGGAGATGATGAACGGGATGATTGTTTTCATAATGGTCCGTTTTTTTCAGGATGCTGTGACAGTGAATTTTTCTGAACTGAATTGTCAAGCCGGGCCCTGCACACTGTCTTACATGATCAAAGATAAAAAATTATGGAGCCGGGAAGTTGCTCTTTTGATTATTGGTCACTATTTTACGATAAGCGAATGAATTATTGCGGTAAATTTGAAAAAAATGGCAGGTGAAAACGGGGGCAGTTGAAATAAACCAGGTGCATCATGGCGACAGCCTGGAGCTGCTGAAGCTGCTGCCCGACTCTTCTGCCGACCTGGTCTTTGCCGATCCGCCGTATAATCTGCAGCTGCACCGCAATCTCTTCCGGCCTGACAGGTCGAGGGTCAGTGCCGTTGACGACGGGTGGGATAAGTTTGACTCGTTCCGTGAGTATGATGACTTCACAAGGGCGTGGCTGCTGGAGTGCAGGCGCGTGCTGAAGGATACCGGCAGCATCTGGGTTATCGGCAGCTATCACAATATCTACAGGGTGGGGGCGATGCTTCAGGACACCGGGTTCTGGATATTGAACGATATAATTTGGGTGAAGACCAACCCGATGCCCAATTTCATGGGGACACGTTTTGCCAATGCCCATGAGACGATGATCTGGGCTTCAAGATCGAGGAGCGCGAAATACACATTTCACTACCAGGCAATGAAGGGATTCAATGATGATCTGCAGATGCGCAGCGACTGGCTTATTCCCCTCTGCAAGGGGCCGGAGAGGATTAGGGAGGAGGGCAGGAAGGCACATTCCACTCAGAAGCCTGAGGAGCTTCTATACAGAATTATCATAGCCACAACAAATCCCGGCGACCTGGTTGTAGACCCGTTTGCGGGCAGCGGAACCTCCGCCGCAGTGGCAAAGAGGCTGGGGAGGAATTTTATTGCCTTTGAGCGTGAGCTGGAATATGTCGTACTTGCCAGGGAGAGGATTGCGGGCATCACGCCGCTGAGCGGCTCTCTGCTTGAGTACCGCACCGAGAGGCGGCTGCCGAGGGTGCCATTCGGGAACCTGGTTGCTTCCGGATATATCCGGGTGGGAGAGAGGCTCTGGTCCGCCGACAGGAGTGTCACTGCCGTGGTTCAGGCCGACACCTC
>JAVEXM010000126.1:0-6923 GCA_034004025.1 Bacteroidales bacterium | reverse complement strand
TAGGCATTCAGTATCCAGTTGTTGGCCTTCGGCCCGATGGCATGTATCCCTATCTGAAACCCCCGGCTGTCGGCTGCCAGCACCCTGGCCTCCAGCTCTTCGTAACTCATCTGCGGCAGCCCCGTCTTGTCCGGCTCATCATTGAATGGTTCAAACATCATCGCCGTGGCCGAGCCGAGAGTGCCATCCATGAAATCCTTTAGGTAGCCAAACCTGAGCCAATTGCCTGACGACGGATATTTCTGCCTTAGCTCATCGCACCTGTCAAGTTTCTCAGGGTCGGCGGTGAGCCCGGCACCTATATCTATACGGCATGTGAGCATCCCTGCGGCCATTATGGAGTCATACATCCCGAAATCGGCGCTGCCGGGTATCTGTATGCTTGTAATACCGTACTCTGCAGCCTGCTGCAGCGCAAGAAGGTATCCCCGCCACTCTCTCTCCTTCTCCTCCTCCGCACTCCTCTCCACCTTCACAGCCCCGGTCCTTATAAGTGACATGGCGCTCTCCTTAAGTATGCCCGTCGGCTCCCCGGTAGCAGGATCGCGCATTATCTCTCCTCCGAACGGGTCGGGAGTATCACGCGTGATGCCCGACTGCTTCAGAATATAGCTGTTGACAAGGGCACTGTGGCCGTCAGTGCGGCGAAGCACCACAGGGTTATCCGGTGAGACGGCATCAATGAGTTCCTTTGTCGGCCACTCGCGGGTGGTGAACATCTCGTGCTCCCAGTGCCCGCCGTAAACCAGCTGACCCTTTTTCAGCCGGGAGACCTGCTCCCTGACCTTCCCCGTAATGACGGCAGGATCAGTTATATACCTCAGTTCAATGTAGTCAGGGTCTACAGGGCCAAAGTGTGCATGGGCATCGTTGAAGCCCGGAATGACACTCCTGCCACCGGCATCGATTACCCTGGTGGTTGAAGGATCAATATGCCTGCTTATCTTCTTCTGACTGCCGACGGCCAGTATTACGTTGCCACTGATGGCAATGGCATCAGCATCCGGCATCAGGGAATCAGCGGTGAAGACCCTCCCGTTAACAATTACCAGGTCAGCTGTCTCCGCTCTCCCGCAGCCCGCTGAGAGCATAAGAAAGAGAACTAATAGTGCAATAATGCTTTTTTTCATGATTTTCCTTTATCAAAACTGATGCAAGATAAAAAAATAGACATTACTTTAGGTCCCTGTTTACCTGTGAACATAAACTCCAATATTTCACAAGATGAAAAATAAGATCATTCCTCCGGGGTATCTCTACACAAAAGGATACACCAACTACGTGTTCGTGCTGCTCTTCCTGCTTTACATGTTCGATTACATCGACAGGATGGTTGTGACATCCATGTTCGTGCATATCGAGCAGGATCTCGGGATCACACATACTCAGAGCGGACTGCTCGTTTCGGCTGTTTACTGGGCCATAGTTCTGCTTACATTCCCCATCTCAATCCTTGTCGACCGCTGGAACCGTACCAAAACCATCGGTATCATGGCTGTCATCTGGAGCCTCGCCACGGCCCTGTGCGCACTGACGGGCAATTTCGTACAGCTGGTTCTGGCAAGAGCCCTGATAGGAGTGGGGGAGGCTGGCTATGCACCCGGAGGGAGCGCCGTGATATCAGGCCTGTATCCCGAGGAGAAGAGATCAAAGATGATGGGATTGTGGAATGCATCCATACCCCTGGGCACGGCAATAGGCGTTTTGATGGGTGGATTCATTGCAGCCCGGCTGGGGTGGAAGCATGCCTTCGGAATAGTGGCGTTGCCGGGACTGATCGTTGCTGTGCTGTTCTTCTTTGTCAAGGACTATAAGACTGTCGATCTCTCATTTACAGACAGCTTTAACATCAAGGTTAAGATGAAGAAGATGGATATGGTCAGGGAATTTCTCTCAAGGCCATCTCTCCTCTTCACCTATTTTGGATTTGCTGCGGTTGTGTTTGTAACAACTTCACTGATAACATGGCTCTCTACCTATTTTCATGTCACCCGTGACCTGCCTGTTGAAAAGGCCGGTTCAATGGCCAGTGCGGTTATGGTACTGGCAATAGTCGGAGCACCTGTTGGTGGAATAATTACAGACAGGTGGCGAAAATCAAATATCAGGGCCCGTCTTTTGTTCCCGACGATAACTACGGTATCGTCGGCAATCCTGCTCATGTTTGCACTCTGGATGACCCATGGCACAATACAGTATGTATTCTTCCTGCTGATGGGAGTGATGGTCACCGCTTTCCTGCCGGCGGCAGCCGCAGTGACACAGGATGTGATACACCCCGGAATGAGGGCCATGTCATATGCCGTGGCCGTGGTAGTGCAGAACCTTCTGGGGGCCTCCACCGCACCGCTGGTTATCGGCAAGCTTTATGACATGTTCGATATTGAAAAAGCCATGGCACTGCTTCCATTCATGCTCCTAATTGGTGCTGGCCTGTTTTTTGCGGGTTCCCGGTACTATGTCAAGGACCTTGAAAAAACGGAGAAGATCAAACTGCAGGCAGAAGAGTAGTTGCCGGCAGGGCAGGAGTCTCCTCCATCTGGCTGACTTTTGAATATATTATAGTAGATTTGCAGCGAAAATTTTAAGGCGATGAAGGAACTTTTGCATAACAGATATTTCAAATTTGGTGTTGCAGCTCTGCTGTTTGTGCTGTGGGTCATCTGGGTGGGTAACTACTTGCTGCTGCTTGGTCTTCCGGTTGTATTCGATATCTACGTCAGCAAAAAAGTCAACTGGGCCTTCTGGAAGAAGCGCTACGGCAGGAACAGCACGGTAATAGAATGGCTCGATGCCCTCATCTTTGCAGTGATAGCAGTAACCCTGATAAACATATTCCTCTTTCAGAACTACCGCATTCCCACACCCTCAATGGAAAAGACACTGCTGGTGGGAGATCATCTTGCCGTCAGCAAGGTGGCCTACGGCCCGCGCCTGCCTAATACACCGCTGGCTTTTCCCTTTACGCAGCATACCCTGCCCTTCACAAAAGGCAAGGGCAAGTCATGGTCCAACCTCATACATTGGGATTATAAAAGACTCAAGGGATTCGGACATGTCAAAAATAATGACATTGTGGTATTCAACTTTCCTGCCGGTGATACTGTCTGCCTTGAGAACCAGGCCGTGAGCTACTATGAGCTGGTCAGGGATAGTGCCGAGAAGCTCACTGCTAATGATATCAGGGCAAACAGGCCCCTTAAGCAGAGAGAGGAGTATAACGCGCTCGCCAGGCAGATGATCTGGGATGAGTATACAGTCATCTACAGGCCTGTTGACCGCCGCGATAATTACGTCAAGCGCTGCGTGGGAATAGCCGGCGATACAATACTTATAAAGAGTGGTCAGCTCTTTGTAAACGGTGCGGCAGCCAAAGATCATGAGACACAGCAGACCTCTTACTATGTGCGTACCAATGGCACCCGCATCAACCCAAAGGCTTTTGAGCGAATGGGTATAGCAAAATCAGACCAGTCGATGATGCTTTCAGGCACGGTATACCGACTGCCCCTCACTGCACAGAATGCGGAACTGATATCAGGATTTGCCAATGTCACCGGCGTCGAGGCCGACTTTAAACGGGCAGGAGAGTATGCGCCCTACATCTTCCCGCATGACCCTCAGTACAGGTGGAACGAGGATAACTTTGGTCCTCTCTGGATACCCAAAAAGGGAACCACGGTGAATATCGATATGACCAACATCAGCCTCTATACCTCTATAATTGACATTTATGAGGAGAACGACCTGGAGATACGTGACTCAGTTATCTATATCAACGAAGAACCGGCAGAGAGCTATACATTCAAAATGGATTACTACTGGATGATGGGCGACAACCGTCATGATTCCGCCGACTCACGCTTCTGGGGATTCGTCCCGGAAGACCACATTGTCGGACGACCGGTGATAGTATGGCTCTCCATAGATAAGGAGGCGCAGGGCTTCAAAAAGATAAGATTCAAAAGATTCTTCAAGGGAGCCAAGCGGTGATTTCCGATTTATGATTTTCGATTTAATCGTCAATCGCTAATCGCTAATCGACAAAAAAAAAGCGGGGCGACCCGCTTTTTTTTTATTCTTTCACTTTATCCACTATCGCCTTGAAGGCTTCCGGATGGTTCATGGCCAGATCGGCCAGCGTCTTGCGGTTAAGGGCTATACCCTTCTTCTCAAGTCCGCCGATGAACTGCGAATAACTCATTCCGTGCAGGCGCACCCCGGCGTTGATCCTCTGGATCCACAACGCGCGGAACTGCCCCTTCTTGGCACGGCGGTCACGGTAGGCGTAGCCCAGACCCTTTTCAAGTACGTTCTTGGCAACGGTGTAAACATTCGAGTTGCTGCCGAAATACCCTTTGGTCTGCTTTAATACCTTCTTTCGCCTTGCCTTTGATGCTGGTGCATTTGTTGCTCTTGGCATTTTCTTTACTCTTTTTCGGATGTAAGCGCCTTGTAAGGTCTTTTATGCTTCACATCCAGGTTAATAATTCAATTGATTATCACACTGTCAGGTGGTTAATACTACTTGAGACCCAGCAAAAGCTTGACATTCTTCTCATCAGCCTTGGCTACCAGTCCGTCATACGTAAGATTCCTCTTCCGCTTGGTTGACTTCTTGGTAAGAATGTGGCTCTTGAAAGCATGCTTGCGCTTGATCTTACCTGAACCGGTCAAAGAAAATCTCTTCTTTGCACCCGGATTTACTTTCATTTTTGGCATGTTATATATATGTGTATAAAAATTACTTCTTTTTCTTTGGCGAGAGGATTATAATCATCCTCTTTCCCTCCAGCCTCGGCGTCTGATCTACCTTCCCGTACTCCTCCAGGTCATTCACAAAACGCGCCAGCAGCTTCTCTCCCTGCTCCTTGAAGAGTATCGACCGTCCCTTGAAAAAGACATAGGCCCTTACCTTTGCTCCCTCTTCCAAGAAATTGATCGCGTGCTTCAGCTTGAAGTTGTAATCGTGATCGTCAGTGTTGGGCCCGAAACGTATCTCCTTTACAACAATCTTTGCCGCATTTGCCTTGATCTCTTTCTGTTTCTTTTTCTGGTGATACAGAAACTTCTGATAATCAACTATCTTACAGACCGGCGGGTCAGCGTTCGGAGAAATCTCCACAAGATCCAGTTCCATCTGGTCTGCCAGCTCAAGGGCTTCCCCTATGCTCATGACTTTTGGTTCCAGGTTGTCTCCAACAACCCTGACTGTTCTCGCCGTGATCCTGTTGTTGATCTTGTGTTCAGGTTCGGGCCTTCTGCCCGGTCTGGGCCTGTTATACGATCTGAAATAGGTCGGTCCTGCTATGGTCTTGTCCTCCAGTTAAATTAATAATATCTTTAAATTCAATCATTTAGTTACCTAACTCCTGCCTTATCTCCTCCTTTACCAGGTTGATGAACTCATCGGGTTTCATAACACCCCTGTCTCCCTCACCCTGTCGTCTGACAGAAACTGTTCCTGCTTCACTCTCTTTTTCACCTATAACGAGCAGGTACGGAATCCTCTTTAACTCGTTATCCCTTATCTTCTTACCTATCTTTTCGCTCCTGTCGTCAATCAGGGTGCGAATATCGGAATTATTAAGGAGATTTGAAACAGTTTTTGCATAATCATTGTATTTTTCGCTGATTGGCAACAATACTGCCTGGTCCGGTGTGAGCCATATGGGGAATTTCCCTGCTGTATTTTCAATCAGCACAGCCACAAATCTCTCCATGGATCCGAATATGGCCCTGTGTATCATTACAGGCTGATGCTTCTGGTTGTCGCTGCCGGTGTATGTGAGCTCAAACCTCTCCGGAAGGTTGTAGTCGACCTGTATGGTTCCCAGCTGCCACTTCCTGCCAATGGCATCCCTGACCATGAAGTCGAGCTTCGGACCGTAGAAGGCCGCCTCTCCCACAGCAATAGTAGTGATCAGGTTCTTCTCACCCGAGGCCTCAATTATGGCTTTCTCGGCTTTCTCCCAGTTTTCGTCCGAGCCGATATATTTTTCATGGTTGGAGGGATCCCTCAAAGATATCTGAGCAGTGAACTCGCTGAAACCAGCTATCCTGAAGATATACTGCACCAGGTCAATAATGCTCTTGAACTCCTCCTTGAGCTGGTCGGGACGGCAGTAGTGGTGCGCATCATCCTGCGTGAAACTGCGTACACGCGTCAGCCCGTGAAGCTCTCCGCTCTGCTCGTAGCGGTAGACAGTGCCGAATTCGGCCATCCTGACCGGCAGATCACGGTATGAATGTGGTGTGGCATTGTATATCTCACAGTGATGCGGGCAGTTCATTGGCTTGAGCATGAAGACCTCACCCTCCTGCGGAGTCGTGATGGGTCTGAATGAGTCTGCCCCGTATTTTTCAAAATGACCCGAGGTCTTGTAGAGATCTACATTGCCTATATGAGGTGTCGAGACCATGGCATAGCCCCTCTCCTTCAACACGCCTGTCATGAAGTCGATCAGCCGCTGCTTCATGTCAGCTCCCCTGGGCAGCCAGAGAGGCAGCCCCATGCCCACACGCGGAGAGAAGGCAAAAAGCTCCAGCTCCTTGCCGATGCGCCGGTGGTCACGCTTGCGCGCCTCCTCGAGCATGATCATGTAATCATCAAGCATCTTCTGCTTCGGAAAGGTGATACCGTAAATACGGGTCATCATCCTGCGCTTCTCATCGCCCCTCCAGTAGGCTCCGGCAAGACTGAGAACCCTGATGGCCTTTATCGGTGATGTGTCAGGCAGATGCGGCCCGCGGCACAGATCAGTGAAGTTGCCATGGCTGTATAGTGTGATGGTCCCGTCCTCAAGCTCGGAGATGAGCTCCGTCTTGTACTCGTCTCCCTTCCTGGTAAATAAATCCATCGCCTCCTGCTTGCTGACTTCCCTCCGCACTATAGGACTGTTTTTGGCGGCCAGCTCCCTCAT
>JAVEXM010000125.1:0-6939 GCA_034004025.1 Bacteroidales bacterium | reverse complement strand
GGGTGATATACCGTATGTGAGCCTTCTCTGCCAGGGAGAGGTCATTCATCTCATGAAACACCTTCTTTTTCAGCTGAAATGCAGCCTTATCCGTCTCACGTTCAAAGAAGTATACCTTGATCAGTTTTTCCCTTACAAGGTGCGGCTCCCGGAAGAAAGACCTGGCGGCTGGCATAAGTTCCTCTGCAGCATTTGCCGACACCTCTGCAAGAGAGATGAAGTCCTCTGTCAGCGATGCAGGTATACGGGGTATCTCAATGTAAAACTCATTCAACGACCCCTTTGCCGTGTCAATGATCTCATCCATCTGCCAGAGAAGCTTTACGATCTCACTCCTCTGATGCGGAAGAATGGAATGCACGATCATATCATTCTCTATGGTTCTCTGCAGCTTGTCAGCCTTACCTTCAAGATCATCGATCTTGCCGAGATGGTTCCCAAAGGTGGTCTGATCGCCTTTGACGTAAGCCTTGACACCCTCCTTGAAGATCAGTATTCCAATCTCAATGGTATCGAAGAACTCGTCGATCCTGACCGTAAGTTCCCTGGTTGTGCGGGTGAATAGTGACATGTGCCCTGTTTTGTGTTGCCAATGACAAATATATTAAGAAAAGAGGCAGGGGATAGATCTTTCAGAAATCAATGATCCTTTCTACCCTATGATTTTTCAGCCAGCTTTTTATTATCACCTGTATATCCCTGTTATCAGGGGCATTGGTGATGCATTCATGCACCGCCTCCAGCCCGAATCCCACCTCATTTATGTTAAAATACCCGTAACCTGCATATTTGCCGTTGAGTATCTTCACAGCCGACCGTTCTTCGATGTCGCGGCCGCGATCGATGATAAAGAAATTACGTTCCCTGAATATAAATTCATCGAGTGCCATCATGGCTCTCTCGTTGTACTCTGCCGGTTTCTCCTCTCCGCAGCATGCTCCTCTGCAGAGGCTCACCTGGCGATGGAAGCAGGGACCGCCGGTATCATAAAGGCCGCACAGCTTCTGGCACAGTTCGTATCTTGATATTATCTGCTCAAGCCTGCCCCTGACATTATCACGCGATGAGAAGAGGGCCAGGGGTACGGCATCACCGGTTACCCTGCGGTATTCAAAACATAAATATCCGTTGCCATCGGTGAAGCTGTATATCCCCCAGGGATATCCGGTACGACGCTGGGCCCTGTTGAACAGCGGTTTTTTCTTTTTTATCTCTGCCGACTCAAGCAGCAGTGCTATCAGCTCACTGCCGGTTGTCTCCCAGGTGATATCAGCGATCATGGAGCGCATCTCCATGGCACGGGCAGAGGTGTTGTTTGAGAGGTGCGTGTTAACCCTCTGAAAGAGGTTGCAGCTCTTCCCGATATAGATAACATCACCCTCCTCATTGTAAAAATAATAGACACCGGGTTCTTCGGGTATCTCCTCCAGCCTGGCCAGGTCAAGGGCAGGATGGAGCTTCGAAGCCTTACGGTTTCTGATCAGGCTACCCGACCTGAGGGCTCCGTCTCTCTCGAGAAGCATCTCAAGCAGCCGCACGGTAGCAAGTGCATCTCCGGATGCCCGGTGACGGCCATTGATCTCAATGCCCAGATCGGTGCACAGTTTCCCCAGGCTGTATGATTTGTGGCCGGGCAGCAGCTTCCTGCTGAGGGCCACGGTGTCGAGCAGGGGCCTCCTGAAGTTGTAACCCAGCATGCCGAACTCCTGCCTGATGAACGAATAGTCGAACCGGGCATTGTGAGCAACAAAAACGGCACCTTCGGTCATCTCTACTATTTTTTTTGCCACTTCGTAGAACTTCGGGGCATCTTCCACCATCTCGTTGGTGATGCCGGTCAGCGAGGTGATGAAATAGGGAATCGTGCGCTCGGGATTGACAAGTGTGCTGTACTCTTCAACAATACGCTTGCCGTCATGGAGATAGATGGCTATCTCGGTTATCCTCTCCAGCCTGGCGCTTCCCCCGGTAGTCTCTATGTCAACAACGGCATACACTGGTCATGCAAAATACGAAGATAATTACTTTCAGGGCATGGATGAATTATTCATAAATTTGCATTTAAACCCTGCAGGTTATGGATTGTTACGGAGGATTTTTCTATCTCGACGGCCGGATACACCGCGCCGGTGATGATGTGCCGGTTCTCTCCGGAGAGGTGTCGTTTTATGAGGTAATAAGGACCAGAAACGGGGTGCCGCTCTTTTTTGACGAGCACATGAAGCGTCTCAGCAAGGGGATAGCATCAAGGTATGATCTTGATCACGACATTGCGGAACGGGTAGCGGCAGGCTTCGATGCCCTTGTCAGCAGAGAGTCGTTTGCGGAGATGAATGTGAGGGTTACGGTTACCTTCACCTCCCGGGAATATTCGCTCCATATCTGCTATATCCCCTCATCGTACCCGACTGATGAGATGATACACGATGGTGTCAGACTGATACTTTTTCATGCCGAGCGTTTCGATCCAGGTGTCAAGATCCTGAATAACAGGCTCAGGGCGACTGTTAACAGCGAGCTGCAACGCAGGCAGGCATACGAGGCTTTGCTGGTAAACCGCGAAGGGTTGATCACGGAGGGGAGCCGCTCAAACGTATTCTTTATCACTGATGAGGACCTCATAGTCACTCCTCCCGACAGCATGGTGCTGTCAGGAATCACCCGGGAAAAGGTTATTGGTTTATGCAGGAGAGAAGGGCTGAACCTTTTGTTCAGGTCAGTGGCTGAGTCAGATCTGCCCGGATTCAGGTCACTCTTCATAACAGGTACTTCACCCATGGTTCTGAGTGTGCATAGCGTTGAAGATCAGTACTTTGAAGTTGCTTGCCCGGTGACTGAAAAGCTTCGTCTTCTTTACGAACAACTGGTTCTCGACAGTATCAGCAGCTACAAATTGAGAAACAGAAAAGATTAATACGTATCTTTGCAACAAAAGCAACAGCCATGGCCAGCATAAAAGACCTGAAGAAGGATATTGACTACCTCTTTTTTGAACTGATATCTGACTGCTTCATGTTTACCAGCCTCAATGAGGGTGAGAAGAGAGACAAGGCTCAGAACCTGATAGAGGAAGCAGTCAGCATGCGCAATGAATTCATTGACAGGGTCAACAATCCCGACGGCAAGGACAATCCTGCCATTGTAAAGGCATATTATTCAGCTCTGCGCAAGGATCTGTTTGAGAAGGTTGACGGTTACTTTGAAAGACTGAGCAGCATTACAAAGGAGTAGATCCGTCTGCAGATACCATTTTCATACCCACCTCATTATCTCCTCATTACAGACGGTGCAGCGACCGTCGTCGGTTAGTCCCGTAACTGCAGTATGATATCCTGTCCGTTTCACTACCACTGAGTGGCAGGACGGACAGACGGTGTCGCCGCAGGCATCCCTGCCCGACATGTTGCCCGTGTAGACAAAATCAAGGTATTCTGCAGCGATATCTCTAAGTTTCAGCATTGTCTCCGAAGGAGTTGCAGGGGTCTCTCTGAGGTACATCGGAAAGTACCGGCTCAGGTGCAGTGGAACCTTTCTGCCGGCATTCCGGGCAATCCACTCCGCCTCGCGCCTCATATCACCGGCCGAGTCATTCAGGCCCGGAAGGATGAGGGTGGTTATCTCAAGATGCTTTCCGGAGGCAGCAACTGTACCGATGGCATCAAGGACAGGTTTCAGTGTGGCGCCGGTATACTTCCTGTAGAAATCATTGCTGAATGCCTTCAGGTCAATATTGAAGGCATCGATAACATTGATGAGCTCTTCCAGGGGTTCCCGGTTTATGTAACCGTTGGTTACCATCACATTCTTCAGTCCTGCGGCAGCGGCCAGACTGGCACAGTCAGTTACATATTCATACCAGATGACCGGCTCATTGTAGGTGTAGGCTATCCCAATATTGTCCTGCTCTCTCACTGCCCGGGCAACCAGCTGTTCCGGTGAGAGACGTGTTGCGCCCGGTGGAGGCTCGTTCTGAGAGATATGATGGTTCTGGCAGAAGTCGCAGCTGAGATTGCAGCCATATGACCCCACGGAGAGGATATTACCGCCCGGGAAGAAGTGATAAAGCGGTTTCTTCTCTATCGGGTCTGCGGCATACCCTGATATGATACCATAGGTAAGCAACTCAATCATTCCGTTCCTGTTCTCCCTGACTCTGCAGATGCCCCTCTCACCGGGTTTCAGCAGGCAGGCATGAGGGCACAGCAGGCACCTCAGACTGTCATCCCCCTCATGATTTTTACTGAGCCTCATCTCTTTCATCAGTTTGAACTTATAAATTTAATGTTATTTTTGCTTTTACCGGATCCGGACTATTATCGGTTCTGTAGTTGCTCTATACACCTTATATTTTTATCATGACTACCAGGAGAGACTTTGTAAGGCAATCAGCCCTTGTGATGGCTGCTATGCCGCTTCTCAACAATGAATTGTTTGCTTCAGCCCGACCTTCGAAGAAGACCGGGCTGGCCCTCTACACTATAAGGGATGAGATGGGAAAAGACCCGGCCGCTGCCCTTGCTGAGGCGGCAGCCATAGGTTATGACTGGGTGGAGGCCGCCGACCACGGCAAAGGGAAGTTTTACGGTTTCAGCCCTAAGGAGTTCGGTAAACTTGTGAAGAGAGCAGGGATGGAGGCTATTAGCTCTCACAGCAGTATCAGGCCTGAAAACGCCGACAGGATGATTGACGATGTCGCGGAGGCTGGCATGAAATATCTGATAATGCCATCTCTGCCCGGGGAATGGAACAGTACTCTTGACGGTTTCAGGAGGAGTGCCGACTTTTTCAACGAGGCCGGGGAGAAGTGCAGGAAGGCAGGCATCACCTTCGGGTTTCACAACCACCAGGTTGAGTTCCGGGAGATAGATGGCACTGTTCCATATGACCTGCTGGTTGAGAACAGCGATCCCAAACTGGTCATATTTGAGCTTGACATTGCATGGATCACCGCTGCAGGCAAGGACCCGATAGCCTATTTCAAAAAATATCCGGGCCGTTTTCCCGTCTGGCATATGAAGGATCTTTCTCCTGAGAAGCAGGATGCGACGCTGGGTGAGGGAATAATTGACTTCAAGCCCATTCTTGCCATGTCAAAGAAAGCAGGGATGGAATACTGGTTCGTCGAGCAGGATGATTGCCGCACCCATAGCCCCATGGAAAGCATTGCGATCAGCCGCCGCTATTACCTGGATGTGCTTCGTAAATAATTCAGACGGCTCTTTTCGTGGAATTGTTTTTGCTTGAGGCTACTACAGCCTCAAGGAATTTCATGCCCCTGACGCCCTCATAGATGCCCGGGTAGTCAGCCAGGGGCTCTCTCTCCCTGCCTTCACTCAGAGCAATGATATGCCGGGCAAAATTACTGTAGAGATTGGCAAATGCCTCGATGAATCCTTCCGGGTGGCCGGCAGGGATACGGGTATGCATGGGAGCTGCCACGCCCGTTTCAGTAAAGGCAGTGCCTGTGCGGTATAGCTGAGCAGGCCTGTCAGGCCAGAGCACCGTCAGTGAGTTGGGCTCCATCTGTCTCCATGAGATACTGCCCTTATTACCGTAGATCCTTAGCGAGAGGTTATTTTCCTCACCTATGGCTATCTGGCTGGCCAGCAGGGTACCCCTGGCGCCGTTTGCGAAATGCAGCAGCACATTGCCGTCATCATCGAGGATCCTGCCCGGCACCACTGACCCAAGATCGGCGGAGAGCTCTGCAACCTCCAATCCCGATACATATTCCGCCAGGTTGAAGGCATGAGTACCGATATCCGCCATGGCACCGGCTATGCCGGCCTTCGCGGGGTCTGACCTCCATAGAGCCTGCCTGTTGCCGGTGGTCTCAACAGCCGAGGAGAGCCATCCCTGGAAATATTCCACGGCGATCTTCCTCACGGTGCCTATTTCTCCTCCCAGGACCATCTCTCGGGCCCTTTTTACCATAGGATATCCGGTATAATTGTGGGTTAGGCAGAAGAGCCTTCCGGTACGTTCAACGGTCACCTGCAGGTCAGCAGCTTCAGCAACGCTCATGCAGAGGGGCTTGTCGCACACGACGTGAAATCCAGCCTCCAGGGCCATCTTCACCGGGCCGTAGTGGAGGAAGTTGGGAGTTACAACGGATATAAAATGAGGTCTGATATCTTCCGGCAGATCTCTCTCCCGGGCTATCATCTCCTGCCATGTGTCATAGATGCGGGAGCCGTCAAGTCCCTCGGCGGCCCCGGTGGCTGCAGAGACAGCCGGGTCACTGCTGAAGGCGCCGCACACCAGCACGGTCATGCCGTCGAGGCGGGCTGCCATGCGGTGCACAGGCCCTATCAGTGAACCTTCGCCGCCGCCGATCATACCCATTCTAAGCTTCATTGCCGGTGCTTTCTTCGTTTGTACTGATACCCGTTGTGGTAATCCCGTTCAGATTGCAGAACTCCTCTATTGCCTCCATGAGTTTGAAGGAGTTGTCACGGTAATATGTGCCAAGGCGCAGGGCAATAACCTTTCCCGAACTGAGAAAGAAAGAAATCTTAAGCTGGCTGAATCCGGTCTTCTCGAGATCTGAGGCCCTGATAACCATGGCAGGAGAAATGAATTTATCCTTCAGGACTATTTCTCCGTCGGATATTACTACATAGCGGTCGGTCAGGCCTGTTGCCTTCAGTACAAGCCATACACCGAAGAGAAACAGGAATGCAACTGCAACCCATGTACTCAAGGTCGATTCGCCTGATTGCTGGATCATCACAGAGAGGATGATTGCAACGACAATGCAGATGATGCCGAATATCGATTTCAGTATCCGGCTCACTCTGTTATTCTCACTGAGATCAAGATTGAATCTCCTTGTTTCCATAGGAAATTTTCCTGCAAATTAGCGATTTTTGATTACAACGTTAAGGGCTGCGCAAACAATGCAGTTATCTGCCGGTGATCCTGAAGTTGAACCCCACC
>JAVEXM010000019.1:3043-33828 GCA_034004025.1 Bacteroidales bacterium | reverse complement strand
CACCATACGGTTATGGAGTGCAAAACCCTTGAGGCGGATCCTGTTTTCAGAGAAGTTACTGAATATATGGTTATAGACCCTCTCCTTATCCACGCCCATATCGAGCAGATGGCCCACGGTGCGCATTGTGTCTCCGGTATAGTATCCGTGCTCAAAGTTGCCGGTGTCAGTGATAATGCCCACATAGACAGCTGTAAAGAAGTCGGTGTCGCTGAACTCCTCCCCTTCCATTCCGTTGACAAGAAAGTATATAAGTTCGGATGTGGAGCTTCTGCCTGTATCGGAGATGATGAGGTCAGCGAAGTTACCCGGATCGGGATGATGGTCTATCATCACCTTTTTCGCCCCGGAGGCAAGCACCAGCTCTTCGGCTTTGCCCATCCTGGAGGAGGAGTTGAAATCGACCATTATAATCAGGTCTGCATCACGGATAATTTTTGATGCCTCCTCCTGGTTGTGATGGAAGTCAACAATTTTATCGACATCATTCATCCAGAGGAGGAAGCTCTGAAGTGCATTGGGAGATATCATCCGAGGCTCCTTGCCGTAGGCAATGATCCATCTCCTGAGTGCAAGCATGGCGCCGATGGCATCGCCGTCGGGATTGATGTGACATATAAGCAGAATATGCTCTGCTCCGTCAATGAGCTTCTTTAATTCTTTTGTATATTTACCGAACTCTGGCACAATGCTGGCCTATGAAGGCGACAAAGGTAAGAAAAATAACAAGTTATTAAAATATTGGCCCTCTAACACTACAATCATCTGGTTATGGACTCAGACATCACTTTCTCCATCATCAAGCCTGACGCTGTAAGCAAGGGCTATACCGGTCGGATACTTTCAAGGATCACGGAGGCAGGATTCTCCATTGCGGCCCTCAGGATGGTGAGGCTCAGCAGGCAGCAGGCAGAGGATTTTTATTATGTGCACCGTGAAAGGAGCTTTTACAGCGGACTTGTGGAGTTCATGTCATCCGGCCCGGTGATAGTGATGGTGTTGAGAAAGGCCAACGCCGTTGAGGAGTTTCGAAGGCTGATAGGCAGTACGGATCCGGCAAAGGCTGACCAGGGAACCATCAGAGCTGAATTTGCCTCTGACGTTCAGAAGAATGCCGTTCACGGGTCAGACTCACCGGAAAATGCCGGGAGAGAGGCTTCGTTCTTCTTCCCTGCCATTGAAATATTCTGACGACGAACAAAAGAGCAAGTACGCTGTTCTGTTAACAAAAATTTATGACTGCCAGACTTTCTCCTGACTTTTCTGACAGGAAGACGCTTGAGAAGTACTCTTCCGCCTACACACTCTCCGACATGGAGATATTCATCTTCCCGGAGCTCTTTTATCCGCTGGTGCTTGCAAACATAATGTCTCCGCTCATCTGGAGATGGCGTGACGACCCGTGGTTCAGAGATATGCACCGCAAGAGTTTCAGCAGCAGGGCCAATCGCATCAAACAGTATATTATTGATAACTATATTTTTAACCTGGATCTTGAAACCTGGGGCCTGACCGAAAAGGAGAGTGAGATTGCCAGGTTCTCGGATTTCTTTGACACGGAGTTGCTGAAGCAGTCGAATGCTCTTTTCGGATATGAGGGAGACAAGTATTACTTCAGCATTGACATCCGGAAGCATTTTGGACTTGACAAGTATGACTCTTCTGTTATACCTTACTGGAAGACAGAGACGGTGGAGGCCATGAATGCCTTCATCCACAGAGAGCATTACACCACAGGTGCCGGGGAGTGTGTCAGTCTTGCCGCTCTCTATGCTGCTGCCATGTTCATTGTCGGGGAGATACCGCTCGAGAAGATCTTTTTGATTGCCACACCCCTTCATTCGCAGAATTTCATTGATGAGAAGGAGGGGTTACTGACTAACAACCGCCGTATCATGACCAAAAACATGTGGTTCAACGGCACGTCGCTGTCGGGGAAAGCGCGAAGAGCCCTGGAGAATGAAAAAGTAACCATAGTGTCCCATATTTCCGGACATATACATACCGTCTATGACAAGGCAACAATCAACCGGGATGATTATCTCAATTTCAGCCACAGGCTAAGGAGCTTTGTCAGGACATCCCTTACCCCTGCCGTTTTCATCAACTTCCTGAGGTTCAAGACCGAGTACAAGTGTCTCTTTCAGTATCACCATCACCGGACCGGCTCCGGCTATTACATCCCCCTGGAAAAGCTATTCGAGTATGAGCACACATCCAGGGCCTCCATGAACGAGGAGACACGCGATAAACTCCTGGCTGAGGTGGACAATGAAGAGTTTTTTCCGGATCCTATAGCAGGCTTAATCATGCTCAACGATGTGGAGAGTTTTCTCAGGGCTAAGGCAGGATCAGACCTTCATGTGATAGAAGAGGATTTCACCAGGTCATTTCCGACGGAGCAAACTGACTGTGTGAAGAGAATGTTCACCGACATCATGGCATTTACGGTAACGGAGCCGGATCTGCCATCCGATGACCGGGAGTTTGTCTCATCACTCTCTCCGAAGATAGCTGTAAATGACAGTCGTGATGACATCATCAGGGAGATCAGAGCTGCGGCATCCGGGTCGGAGATGGCCCTGCTGGCGCTGTATGCATACCGTGATATGGATAATACCGACTGGAGGCCGTTCATCAAGGCTGCCATTGAGAGGAATCCGGTATGTCACACGGCCCTTCCAGGCAAAACGGCTGACGGGATATATGCGGTGCTGTCAGGCATGAAGAACAAGTCCATCTATGATTCGGGAAGGATGGCGCAGCCGGATGAGGTATGGAACTTCGGGCGGGGCGACGGTGCTGAGAAGGCTTTTCTGATGGCCAATGTGATTTTACACGACAACGCCGGAGCAGAGGTCACGATACACCTTGATGAAGGCGGATCTGCCGTTCTGGGCTTTGAAGGCAGAGAGTACCATTTTGTCAGTTCCAAGGGGCACCACCGGAAGATAGATATCCGTATGGGCGATTACAAGGTATCCTGATATGTGTCATGAGTTCGTACTGTGAGCACCGGCCGGTAGAATTTGATATCTGAGCGGGACGTGTAGCCATGAAAGTTGTTATCTGAGTATTCCGCGAGGTGTGGTCGGCAAACATTGTAATCTGACTGTTTCGCCGGCCGTGACCGTTCAGCGTTTATCCGTGATTTTCAGCATGTCAGGTCTGTCAGGTTAACGGGCATCAGTGGACAACGATCTCTTTGACCACCACCTCTCCTGCCCTGCTGTTAAGCTGGTTGCAGAGCGACTCCCGCAGCATCATCAGTTCATTTTTTACCACCGAGGAGGTGAGGTATATGTGCAGCACACCCTCTTTCAGGTATATCTTCTTTGTACGTGCGGATATAACCTTACCCGTGATCCCTTCCCAGAGGTTTATCACCGATGCCTCCTTCAGCTTGGGAGCCAGCCTGTATTCCCTGACAAGGTCCTCCAGGGCTTCGCCGATGGTTATGGTTTTATTCCTGCGCATCAGCCTTCCTGGTTCCGTTGGTGATCTCCTCCTCTATTCCTCCCCGGCCGATGCGGTATAGTCTGAAATCGACCCCGGTGGTATCAAGTATTCGGTGTATGCGGTCCTGCTGCGTGTCTGTAATGAAGACCTGTCCGAACTCTCCCGAGCTTACCAGTCTTATTATCTCTTCCACCCTGTTGCTGTCGAATTTATCAAAGATATCGTCGAGCAGCAGTGCCGGGGCGAAGCCGTTCATTTTGCTTATGAGGCCGTACTTTGCCAGTTTGAGTGCCACGATGAATGACTTCTGCTGCCCCTGGCTGGCCGTGGTGCGTGCCGAGTAACCATCTATCTCGAAGAGAAGGTCGTCACGATGGATGCCAAGGGTTGTGAACTGCATGCCCTGATCCTTCTCCCTGGCATCGGCGAGTTGCTGGCGGAAATCCCCTTCGGAGACATGTGACCTGTATTTCATTCCCACCTTCTCTGCTCCGCCTGATATCTTCGCATAATATGAAGCGCAGAGCGGAATAAGTTCATCAGCGAGTGCCTTGCGGGAGCGGTGTATGATCTCTGCTTCCGGCTCCATCATCTCGTCGTAGATCTCAAGCATGCTGCTGCTGTCGCGACCTCCCTCCCTGAGTATCCTGTTCCTCTGCATCAGCGCCTTGTTATATCGCATCAGTGCATCAAGGTAGACAGGGTCATACTGGCTGATGATCATATTCATGAAACGGCGGCGCTCATCACTGCCGCCCGTTATCAGGGTGCTGTCGGCCGGAGAGAGCATCACCACAGGGTATTTGCCCACATGATCCGACATACGCTGATACTCTTTTCCGTTGAGCCTGAATACCTTCTGCTTCTGCCTCTGGAAGCCGCACGAGAGCTCATCGCTGTTACCATCCCTGACGAACAGGCCCTTGAGGATGAAATAATCCTCGCCGTGCCTGATGCTGAGAGCATCGGAGTTGTTGAAGAAGCTTTTGGTGAGCGAGAGATAGTGCACTGCGTCGAGGATATTTGTCTTTCCGACGCCGTTGTTGCCGACAAAGCAGTTGAAACCCGGCGAGAGGTCGAGGGAGACCTCCCCGTAATTCTTGAAATTGGTCAGTTCCAGCCTGGCAAGATGCATCTGATATTATCGCTTCTGATAGAAGTCCAAAGTTAAGAAAAGAAACGGCCGGGCCAACTGCCGGGCCGACCGCCATGTCAATAGTTTATGGTGACTGCCGGGTCAACAGCTGTGATGACCGCAGGGCCAGGATGAGGGGTAGCTGCCTGGCCGACAACCGGGTTAACCGGCGGAACAACCGCAGGGGCGAACTACGGGCCAATAACCCTGGCAACCTCCCGACCACCTTTCGTGCTAACACTCTCCCTCCATCAGAGTGGCGGAGCATTTTTTTATGCTTTTATTTTTTAATAAGTACAGAAATACTACTTTTGCGGAGTTATTTTTCTGACCTGTAAGAGAGAACATTGAAATGAGCAAGAAAAAGGATACCGGCAACAAGGGAATGGAGAATGTCGAACAGACACTTTCAAAGACAGAACAGTTCCTTGAGCAGAATTACAAGCCACTTCTGTACGTTTTGGCTGGTGCCGTTGTTATAGTAGGACTGATATGGCTGGTCAGGTTATACAACAACAAGAAGAATGAAGAGGCCCTCAGCCAGTTGTTCATGGCAGAGCAGTATTTCGGTCAGGACTCCCTGAAGCTGGCTCTCTACGGTGACGGCAACAATCTCGGCTTCATTGACATAGCCGACGAATACAAAAGCACAAAATCAGGCAAGCTGGCAAACTTTTATGCCGGCGCATGCATGATGCACCTCGGACAGTTTGAAGAGGCTCTCGATTACCTCAGCAAGTACAAGATCAGCGATGAGATACTGGCTCCCCAGGCCAAAGGGCTGATAGGTGATGCCAATGTTGAGCTGGGTGACACCGGCGAGGGCATCAAATACTACCTCGAGGCTGCGGATATGGCTGACAACTCATTTCATTCGCCAATTTATCTAATGAAGGCAGGGATGCTTTATGAGACCGGAGGAGACTATGACAGGGCTCTGGAGGTTTACAAAAAGATACAGGACAATTACCCTGACAGCAATGAGGGACGAAGCATAGAGAAGTACATTGCGAGGGTTAAGTTGCATATCGACTGACGGATGGCCACACGCAATCTGTCTGAACACGATCCTTCACAGATTCCTGATGCTTCAGGGATGAGGTTCGGGATCGTAGTATCCGACTGGAACGGTGAGATCACCAATGCTCTTCTTGAAGGGGCGCTCAAAACACTGAAGGAGCATGGCGTTTCGGATGATGACATCGTGGTTCATCATGTTCCCGGAGCATTTGAGTTAACGCTTGGGGCGCAGTGGATGGCCGAGTATGACGACACTGACGGGGTTATCTGCCTCGGGTGCGTGATCCAGGGACAGACTCCGCATTTCAAATACATATGCCAGGGAGTCACCCAGGGCATCACGCAGCTCAATCTCGACTACAACATACCTTTTATCTTCGGGGTGCTCACCACCCTGACGCAGCAGCAGGCGCGCGAACGTGCCGGCGGCATTCACGGCAACAAGGGCGACGAAGCTGCTGTGACGGCGATACGCATGGCGGCACTTCAGCGCCGGATCGAAAAATAAGGTTGCACTTTTTACCTTCGGCAGAGGGCCCTGTACGGACACCACGTGCAGCGCCGTTCAAACTGTGTCATCCTGTACTCTTCGTCCTCTGAGAAGATCCGCCCGAGAGTCGCATCCAGCTGTTCCGAGAATCTTTCCATGAACACTTCCCATGCCGTGCGGTCAGCCCCGGGACCGTTGAGTCCGGCAACCGGAGCATAGGGTGTGAAATCTGTCGAAGTGAGCTGCTGCACCCAGTAGATGGCCGGTATCACGAGGCGGTCAGGATGAAGATCACGAATCAGGCAGCTATAAATCAGGGCCTGCAGAAATGCATCATTTCTTTTCTCCTTATCCTCATCAAAGAGATCCTCCGGTGTCACTGCCTCCTTCTTCGGTGCTCCCGTCTTATAGTCGACAACCCTCACCACCCCTCCGGTGACGTCAATCCTGTCAGCCCTGCCTCCTATTCTGATCTTCCTTTCCAGGCCGGTTCCGTTCGCCACGGTGCGAACAGCAGTGAAGTCATCCTCGAGGTTGAGCAGCATCAGTCCCTCATTTTCAGCATCATACCTCAACAGGTTATTAATATATCTCTCCAGCACCTCTACTATTATCAGGCCTCTTCCCGCCATAAGAGTCTCCATGGTCCATTTCATCTCGTCCAGTGCAGAAACGATGAGGGTATCTCTGACAAGGGTGCGGTCAGCGGCCAGTGATGAGATTGCTGCCTGTGCTGCCGGATCCTCCCTGAACGGGGCATAGAGTCTGTTAAGTGTCTCATGGAGGATGTTTCCAAACCTGCGCTGGTCGATCTCCTTTTCCAGTATCTCCTCCTCAGGCATTCCGCACACATACCTGTAATAGAATTTCATGCGGCAGCTGACCCATGTGTTTATCGCGCTGGGAGAGAGATACTTCCCGATCTTGCCGTCTGTACTGTAAAGATCAAGCAGCAGCCTGTTATGTTCCTTGCTCTTAGACAGCATTTCGGGCATCATACGGCTGCGACCGACGCTGATACGGGTGCTCTGCTGAGCCGGGTGGAAGGCAGTGCTGTAACTCATCCTTACCAGGTATCGGCTCATCTCTCCGCTGCTGAGGCCCTGTGTCGCTGAGTTGTAGATGAACCAGCCTCTGTCGGGTTTGCGCAGAAGCCTGAAGAAATAGTAAGAATAGATTGATTCATGCTCATTCAGGGTGGGAAGCCCGAAGGCCCTGCGGATGTTATAGGGAATGTAGGTGTTGTCGAACGACTGTCCAGGGAAGGTGCCCTCATTGAGTGAAAGGAAGATGATATTCCTGAATTCCAGTGCGCGGGTCTCAAGCACGCCCATCACCTGAATACCTCGCAGGGGCTCACCGGAGAAGGGCACGACAAGCCTGCGGAGGATCCTGTCAATGAGCCTGATGCATGTATCAATCTTCAGGTCCAGGCTGTATGTCCTGATCAGGTTATCGATCCGGATCATGCTGCTCATGGCCAACCTCAGATACTCACGGTCTGTACTGAGAGTCAACTCCTTATCCTCCTCGGCGGCGAAGGTTGCCTCTTCAATCTTCTCCATCACCACTGACAGAAATCCCGGCAGATCGCTGCCGCCGGCGGGTATGTCAAAGAGTTTTCCCAGGGGCAGGTGTGACCGCAGCATCTCCCCGGTCACCCTGATCATATTACCTGCGATTATTGCGCTGATGACCTCACCCGCATCGCGGCCGGCCAGCAGTCTGAAATACTGGTGCCTGAGGAGTGCGATTACCTCTTCACTCCTGAATGATCTGTCACCGCCGCTGTTCCTTGCTGATCGTACGGTTGACATCAGCTGTTTCAGGAATGAGTAGAGGGAGGTGAAGCGGAAGGGGTGCCCCATGGTGACATTGACATCACCCACGGAGGATGGCAGAGAGTTGAGCACCGGCATCAGCAGCTTCTCATCGGCCAAAATCACCGCGGTGTCAGTCATATCTCCCTCGATTGCGATCTCGCCCTTTTCAAGGATCTTTGACACCATACGGGCCTGGGCGGTATCTGAGGGAGTATCAATGATGTTCCAGGTGCCGTGGGGTTGTGCTGCCTGCTGCGCCTCCCCCGGCGGCAGATCATTGCCAAACTGCCTGATATTCTCGCGCATGAAGACGGAGGCTTTGTGTCCCTGATCCTCCATGAAGAAATGGCCATCATCCCAATAGAATTTAGCCTGACCCCTCTCCCTGAGATACCTGAACAGCTCCCTCTCGCAACTGTTGAGTGCGTTTAGTCCTGCCACATGCCAGACAACTCCTTCTGGCACCTTCAGTGTGCCGGCCATGGCTCTCTCAGCCACATCGCGGCACAGCATGCCGTCTCCAGCCACTCCCTTCTCACGCATCGCCGCTTTGAAATCGTTGAAGAGAGGTCCCAGCCTCTGCCACACCGAACGGAACCGTGACCGTGCCTCGCTCCCGGCGGAGCCGGGATTAAACGATTTCCAGAAGCCCCTTATAATCTCATTCTGCTCATCCGTCAGTCCTCCGAACTTTGCATCTATCTCCTTAAGCTCGGAGATATTGCTATAGAGCTTGTCAGCATCGGCAAGCCAGAGATCAATGTCATTGAAGTCGCTGATGATGACCTCGCCCCACGGCCAGAAGTCGTCAAAGCTCATCTCCTCGCCGAATCTCTTTCTGTATACGCGGTATAGCTCGAAGATCAGTGTCTCCGTATCGGTTGGTCTGAGCTCTGTCAGTGACTGAAAAAGTTCGCTCACAGTGAGCATCACCGGCGACCACTGGGGCCTGTCGCTCAGCCGTGAGAGGTATTTTGCGAGGTAGAGTCCTGCCCTCCTGCTGGGCAGCACCACTCTCTGGCTGACCATGTCATCACCATAAGCAGTGCGGAGTTCATATGCCACTCTCTCAAGGAAGTCCATCATAATCCGGATTTAAACAATCTGCCCTGCCATGTCTCCCGTTCTTCGAGACGCTGTGCGAACAGTTGCAGGATTTCGTTGCTACGCATGCTCCAGTTGCGCGGGTCATCGAGCATGCGCGGCGGTGCCTCCCCGCTTATGCGGTCAATCATGACGGCAGGGTTGAGTCTCTCGATGAACGATATGACAAGGTCTATATAATCATCAAGCGAATAGAGGTCAAACTCTCCCGGTTTCTCCCTGAACTCGTGTGCCATAACGGTTCCCTCTATAAGTTGCAATTGCCTTATTTTCAATATATTAACTGGTATTGACGATATCACCTCCGCGCTTGCGGTTATCTGGCTGCGGCTCTCGCCGGGGAGGCCGAAGATAAGGTGAGCCCCGGTACGTATTCCTCTCCCTGATGTCTCTTCCACCGCCCTCACTGCGTCAGCAAAGGTATGGCCCCTGTTGATCCGTTTCAGGGTCACGTCGCTTACAGTTTCAATTCCGTACTCGACTGTAACAAACCGGTCCCATGCCAGTTGTGACAGGTAATCGAGCAGTTCACTGGTGACGCAGTCAGGGCGTGTCCCGATGACCAGTCCTGTTACTCCAGGGTGTCGGAGAGCCTCCTCATAGAGTGACTTAAGCCTTTCAATACCGGCATATGTGTTTGTATAAGCCTGAAAATATGCAAGATAGCTCTCAGCCCGGCGATACCGTTTACGGTGGAAGGCTATGCCCGTATCAATCTGTTCCGTGACGCTGCTTTCGGGTGTGCAATAGGCGGGGATAAAGGCCTCATTGTTGCAGTAGGTACATCCGCCGTAGCCGGTTGTGCCGTCGCGGTTGGGGCACGTAAAGCCTGCATTGATGCTCACCTTCTGCACCCTTTTTCCAAAGTAAGAGGTGAACCAGTCGGTGTATGAGTTATACCGTCTTGCCGTTCCCCATGAGTATATCTGTTCCCTGGTCATACCTCCTCCAGGATATCCTTTTCCACATACCAGAGCCATGCGCTCACCCGGTTGTACCCCATCTGCTGCAGCAGGTCGCGGTAGCCGGAGGCCTGCCGGCGGTGCCGTTCATCCGGTTCCCCGAACTTGTAGTCGACCACCGTGACGTTGCCGTTGTATGTCATTATGCGGTCAGGACGGCGGGCGGCGCCCGTGGGCAGTATGATTGTAGCTTCCGTCATCACGGCGCAGGATCCGTCGAACCAGCGTCTCACCCTCTCTGATGTGATCATACCGCGCACGTGTGATACTATCTCATCACGCCGTGTTAGGGGAAGGAGTCCGCTGTCGCACACACGGTCTGCAGCAGCCTCGATGTCATCGGCGGTTGTCACCATGCTTAGCAGCTCATGCATCATGATGCCGTATGCCCTGCCCCCGCGCTCCGTCAGCTTGATTTCGTCGTGCGGGAGGGCGCCGCCCGTCCTCAGCCTGAGCCTGCCGCGTCTTTCCGTGACCGCATATTCGTCCAGGTCAACTGTCTCCTCATGCTCTTCGATTATTACCGGAGGCAGCTCCCCGCATGTTATGTGTCTTATGTTGTCTGTCTCGCTGCGTGAGAAGTCGTCAGGCAGGCTCTTCACGGCCTCGTTGATGAGGCTCTCGGCGCTGGCACCGCCGGAAGAGGGCTTTGTCGTCTCCGGAGCCATGATGCAGAGCACATCAACAGCGCGGGTGAAAGCTACATAGAGAAGGTTGATGCCGTCAATCCATTCCGACACCTTTTCAGTCATTGCCTCGCCGGCAAAGAGAGAATCATTGAGGCGGCTGCCAAGTTCAGGCAGCACGAAAGGCATCGGGGAGAAAGCCTCCGGCACATCCGTGACCCAGAGCAGGGGGCGGCTGAAACCCCGTCTTCCAAAATTCCATGATACGAAAGGCACAATTACAACCTTTCCCTGCAGTCCCTTTGCCTTGTGTATTGTCATCACGCGCATTGCCTCCTGGCGGTCGGACTGGCTGAGGGTGCTCCTGCAGCCCTCCCTGTCCCACCATCCGACGAACGAAGACAGGTCGGAGCTGTAGCGGCCGGAGTAGGTCAGCACAACGTCCTGGAGAGAGCAGAGATAGGCAACATTCTCCCTGCGGCTGCCCAGGCCGAAGTAGCGGATCATCTTTTCCGTGGCGCTGAAGAGCGATTCGTTCCTGAAGGAATTGAGTGTCTCCTCCCATCCTTCCGGCATCGGGTCATTGATTCCCGCTTCCCTGTCTCCGGGATACAACAGAAGCTCACCACTATCCCCTTCCCTCTCACCGGCATAGACCAGGTGTTCATCGCCACCTGTATCTCTGTCTCCGGCATACACCAGGTGCTCATCGCCACCCGTGGCGAGAACGTAAGATCTGGTCATGAGGCTCCTGTTGATACGGCTGCCGGGGTCAGCCAGGTATCGGAGAGATGCAATAATGAGGGTGACTGCCGGGTTGCGTTCCAGGAAGAGAGAATCACCGGAGGTAACCTCGAAGTTGTACCTTGACCTTCGCTCATCGGGGCAGGCAGCGCTGTACTCAAGCAGCCGGCTGATGATGCTTTTACCCTCCTCGTTTGTGCGGCAGAGAAAGAGAATATCATCAGCCCTGTAACCGTGATCCTGCATCCTCTCCACCAGAGCAGGAAGATCATTCAGCACCCGTTCCTTCCATCTCTCATCCTCTGATGCACCGTAGAGACTCACCTGTACCATTCCGCCCGGCTTCCCTTCAGTGCCATTTTGCACAGACCCCTCATATATATCGCTGATTTTCAGCTGATCATAGTTGAGTCTCTCATCACAGAGGGCGGGTATGGCCGAGGGTGCAAAGAGAAGGTTGTTAAACCTGATTATATTGGCACGGCTGCGGTAGTTGGTGTCGAGCAGTACGTTCCGCACTGCCTCACCGCCAAAGGCTGCCGCCGCTTCCGCATGGATGATCCGCCAGTCGCTGTTTCTCCACCGGTAGATCGACTGCTTGACGTCGCCCACTACCAGGTTGTCCTTACCGCGCGACATTGTCTCACTCATCAGGGGCCGGAAGTTATTCCACTGAATACGGGACGTATCCTGAAACTCATCAATTATGAAATGGTCATAGGCTGTGCCTATCTTTTCATAGATGAAAGGAGTGTCGTCATCTTCTATAAGTCTGTTTATCAGCTCACCGGAGTCTGACAGCAGGAATAGGTTTTCATCGTGAGCAAGGCTTCGCACCCTTTCGCTTATGGCCCCCAGTATACCTATCACGTGGATGGTTCTGACCTGTGCCATGGCTGAGAGGTATAGCCGGTGTCTCTTTTCAAAGAGTGACGAGATAGCCTGCACTGTCTCTCCCAGCCCTCTTCCGATTGCTGTCTCAAAGGCAGCGATCACCTCCGGGGCGGCGCTCCCCGGATAGTACCTGCCCTCTTCCGCTGCCTTTTGCCAGGTGGCGTTGGGAGGTTTTGTCTCACCCCCGGCGTACTTCTGCAGCGCATCGCCCACCCCTCCCCTTGCCTTATTGAGGAAGTCATCCGGTGTCAGTCCGCACTCACCGAAGAGAGCGACGCCCCTATCAGCCAGTGTCCGCAGTTCTGTCTCAAAGCTTCTCTTTATGCTGTATATCTGCTCAGCATAACGTTTAAGCACTTCATAATCACCTATTGTCTCCTTTTCCTGAGGACTCAGCTGCCTGAAGTTCTCCCTGAAGATCAGTTCAGCCACCTCCATGATCTCCCTGCGGATATCCCATCCCTTGTTGTCGTCAAGGCGGGAGCCGACGTATGATGAGATCCATCCCAGCAGCCTTTTGTCTGATGCCACCTCTGCCAGCAGTCCGTCGACGGCATCGGAGAGCAGGTTATTGTGCTCAAGTTCGATCTCATAGCCTGAGGGGATATCCATCTCACGGGCAAAGGCCCTGATCACCCTCTGGAAGAAGGAATCAATGGTACCGACGGTGAAGCGGGAATAATCCTGCAGAATGTTGTTGAGTGCCAGCGGGGCATTCTTTCGCACGGTCACCCTTGCGTCATCAGGGTCGGGCCACAGCTCCGGGAAGAAGGTGCAGAGATAACCGGCAAAGGTCATCCTCTCCCTCTCACCTTCAGGACTCTCCTCGCCGAGGAGGGACAGCCGCTGCAGAATGCGGCTCTTCATCTCTGCGGCAGCGCTGTTGGTAAAGGTTACGGCAAGAATCCTGCGGTAAGCTCCCGGATCACGCAGCACGCGCGACAGGTAGAAGGCAGTCAGGGCATGGGTCTTTCCCGAACCGGCCGATGCACTGTATTTCAATAATTTACCCGGAGCATTCATCTTTTGAAAAATAGTAAAAAAAGAGGCATCCAGCGACCAGGCGGTGAAGTAGTTTTCAACATAATGAGTTATGAGTTACCTTTGCAGTGTGAAGAAGAAGGTTGTTGTAGGGCTGTCGGGAGGTGTTGACTCCAGTGTCGCTGCATGGATCCTGAAGGAGCAGGGTTATGAGGTGGAAGGGGTCTTTATGATCAACTGGCATGAGAGCCAGGGGGTACTCAAGGGCGACTGTCCCTGGGATGAGGATATCACCTTTGCGGAGATGGTTGCGCGCAGGCTTGGCATTAAGCTGCGCACTGTTGATCTCAGTGCAGAGTACCGCAGGAGGGTGGTCGATTACATGTTCAGTGAATATGCCGCGGGACGCACTCCAAATCCAGATATACTTTGCAATCGGGAAATAAAATTTGACTCTTTCATCCGTGAGGCGCTCAGCACCGGGGCCGATTATGTGGCCACGGGCCATTACTGTCGCACGGAGACAACGGAGACTCCTTCCGGCCTCATGCACAGGCTGCTTGCAGGAGTGGACGGCAACAAGGACCAGAGTTATTTTCTCTGCCAGGTGAGTCAGAGGCAGCTTGATAATGTGTTGTTTCCTGTCGGTGACCTGTCAAAGCCGGAGGTACGCAGGATAGCTGCCGGCCTTGGTCTTGCAACGGCTGACCGCAAGGACTCGCAGGGCATCTGCTTTGTGGGCAAGGTAGACCTCCCCCTCTTCCTGCAGCAGCAGCTGGAAGCCAGAAAAGGCAGGGTCATCAACATACCGAAGGAGCATCCTTTCAGGGCATGGCCTGACGGCCTGCCGGAGAGTGACCCTTCCTCATCCGAGCTGCAGCTTATGGCCGCACCGCACGCGATGGGGCCTGGTGACGGGATGACTGCCGGGGCACACAACGGGGCACACTTCTTTACAGTAGGGCAGCGCAAGGGACTGAACCTGGGTGGTTACAGGGAGCCGCTATTTGTGATAGGCACCGACACCGTCACCAACCTGGTCTATGTGGGTGAGGGACAGATGCACGGCGGGCTGTATCGTAAAGGGCTTTTCATAAGGGCGGAAGAGGTTCACTGGATACGCACTGACCTGGCTATGAAGAGCGGGGAGAGCCGTGATTACCTGGTGCGGATACGGTACCGCCAGCCTCTGCAGCGGGCCCGGCTTTATACCAGGGAAGAGGGCTGTTACATAATCTTCGAAAAGCAGCAGCGGGGTATCACCCCCGGGCAGTTTGCAGCATGGTACGACGACGAGGAGCTGCTGGGGTCAGGTGCAATTAATAAATGATATCAGGAAACCTCAAGAACCTTTCCGAACAATAATTGTTTAACTTTATAGTTGTTACTAATGATCAAAAACTGACCACGAATGAAAAAATTGATCTTATCCTTAGTTTTCATTGCTTTAGCATTTGGAATGAATGCGCAGAGCAACGTAATTAAAACCAATCCTCTCGGCTTGGCTTTCGGAAACTTCAATGCCACCTACGAAAGAGTATTTGGCACCACCTCCTCAGTATTGATTAAGGGGCAGTATCTCTACAGTTTATTTGGAGAAAAAGTTAACCTTGCCGGAGTCGGTCTTGGTTATCGATATTACTTCACCCATGCGAAAAAGCCGGTACCGGGCGGATTCTTCATTAATCCACAGGCAGCGTTTTCGGTTGGAACGGTAAAGAACGATGCTGATGAAAGTTACAGTGCAACCATAATATCCTTTGGTGCGGAACTTGGTTATCAGTGGGTCTGGGAGAGCGGTTTTGTCCTGGACCTTGGAATAGGGCCCTCCTATACTATCGGTAAGGGAGAAAGCAGTGAAGACGCTGATCTGGAAGGGATTCTGCCAAGTGCAACCCTTGCTATCGGGTATGCCTTCTGACAGTGACAATACAACAGATTAATCAAGCAGGCGGGTAATCCCGCCTGTTTTTTTTGGATTAGGCAGTAGGCATTGGGCAGTAGGTTATAGTGTTGACAATTATACGTTTAGGGTCAACCTGACTGGCATCAAATCCCCTACTGCCTATTGGCTGTTGCCTCTTGCCTGCCTATGAGAGTCTGTCGCGGTAGTCAGCATAACCGAACTCCCTTACGAGCCTGAATTTCTGCTCTGCGGTCCAGATGCCGATGAAGGGATGGGTTACACCGTTGAAAGTGGTTGTCTTGACCATTGTATAGTGGATCATATCCCAGAATACAATGCGGTCGCCCGGCTTCAGCTCGCGGTGAAACGACCAGTCGCCCATGAAGTCGCCTGAAAGGCATGAGTTACCGCCCATGCGGTAGGTTGGTTTTCCAGGTGTTGGGTCAAAGGCGCCGATGATCACCGGCTTGTATGGCATCTCCAGGCAGTCGGGCATATGGGCGGTGAATGAGACGTCGAGGATAGCCGTTTTGATGCCGTCACGCTCTGTGATGTCCTCCACCGTGGAGACCAGCTCGCCGGTCTCCCAGGCGAAGGCGCTTCCCGGTTCAAGAATGAGATGAATGCCGTACTTACGGCGGAATTCACGGAGCAACCCTATAAGATGTTCCGTGTTGTAGTTTTTCCCGGTCATCAGGTGTCCCCCTCCCATATTGATCCACTTCAGGTGAGGCAGCAGGTGTCCGAATTTCTCCTCAACAGCAATGAGCACCTTTTCAAGGGCATAGGAGTCGGATTCAAACAGCACGTGAAAGTGGAGTCCTTCCACCCCTTCCGGCAATCCATCCTTCAGGTCGGCGGCCGTTACGCCCAGGCGCGACCCCGGTGAGCAGGGGTTATAGATGCCATGTGCAATTTCGGAGAACTCAGGGTTGATCCGGAGGCCCGGCGAGATATGCTGTCCCTCGTGTTTTAGCACGGGGGTGAACTTACGGTACTGGGTTAGTGAGTTAAAGGTTATGTGTGAGCTGTAGCGCAGTATGTTTCCGAACTCCTCGCGCATAAAGACGGGGGAGTAGGTATGTGCCGGCACGCCCATCTCCTCGTAGCAGAGGCGGGCTTCATGCACTGAGCTGGCAGCAGCACCGGATATATATTCCCGCACTATCGGGAAGACCGACCACATGGCGAAGCCCTTGAAGGCCAGTATTATCTCTGCGCCGGAGGCATCAGCCACATGCTTTATGGTCTTCAGGTTGCGCCTCAGCCGCTCTTCCTCTATCACGAAGCAGGGCGAGGGGACTCTTTGGTAGTCTATCATCTCAGAGTTCCAGGTCAATGTCAAACTTCTCGTGCCAGGGCAGTCCCAGCCTGCCCAGTTCAAGGAGGAACGGATCGGGGTCAAACTGCTCCACATTCCATACACCCGGTCGCTTCCAGAGGCCTTTCAGGTACATCATGGCTCCCGTGGCTGCGGGCACCCCGGTGGTATAGCTCACCGCCTGTGTGCCGGTTTCCCGGAAGGCCTCCTCGTGGCTGCAGTTGTTCCAGATATAGTATGTGCGCTCCTTCCCTCCCATGTCGGTGCCCCTGATGCGGCATCCTATGGAGGTCCAGCCCTTGTAGTTCTCACCCAGGTCTCCCGGGTTGGGCAGGACAGCCTTAAGGAACTGTATCGGGACTATCTCCACACCGTTGTACATCACAGGGTCAATGCGGGCCATGCCTATGTTCTGTATCACCCTCAGGTGTGTCAGATACTCCTCGCCGAATGTCATCCAGAAGCGGGCGCGCCTGATAGACGGAAAGTTTTTAACCAGCGACTCCAGCTCTTCG
Source organism: Bacteroidales bacterium (assembly GCA_034004025.1). Lineage (GTDB taxonomy): Bacteria > Bacteroidota > Bacteroidia > Bacteroidales > VadinHA17 > SR-FBR-E99. The sequence continues at coordinate 16,848 of JAVEXM010000019.1, read as the reverse complement.
TGATAGATGAGGTATGACTCCCGAGGGCCGATGCCGGGGTATGTAAGGAGCCTGTGGATCTCATGGGGTTCGGTATAGACCCATCTTCCATCCTCCCAGTATTTGCCCTTCTGGGTCACCTCGCGGATGTTGATCTCGGGATTGAAGTTGGTGGCGAACGGTTTGCCGTGGTCACCGGCATTGCAGTCGACGATATCGAGGTTATGGATCTCGCTGAAGTGATGTTTGGCGGCATAGGCGGTGAAGACCCCGGTCACACCCGGATCGAATCCGCACCCGAGGATAGCGGTCAGTCCTGCCTCGCGGTAGCGGTCATGATAGGCCCACTGCCAGGAATATGCATATTTTGCCTCTTCGGGAGGCTCATAGTTGGCTGTATCGAGGTATGCCACACCGGTAGCAAGGCATGCATCCATGATATGGAGGTCCTGGTAGGGCAGCGCCAGGTTGACAACGATATCAGGTTTGAACGACCTGATGAGCTTCTTCATCTGTTCCACGTTGTCTGCATCGACCTGTGCCGTCTGTATCCTTTCATCACCGATACGTTCAGCAATGGCATCGCACTTTGCCTTGGTGCGGCTGGCAAGCATGATTTCGGTGAAGACGTCAGGCAGTTGCGCCATCTTCGTCACAGCCACGGTACCGACGCCACCGGCACCGATTACAAGCACTTTTCCCATCTGCGGATAATTTAGGTTATACACAAAGGTAATTTTTTCAGACATTTTTTTGAGCCCCGGACGCGGGTTAACGTAAAAGTTATATTTTTGCAGTCGTATCAACACTATTGTCTTAAATGGACGATTATCACGCGAGCCGTTGTTTTAATTTCGTTCTGCTGAGGTAAGCTGGCGACAGGTGCCTCCGTGGAATATAAAAGAGGAGGTATTATATGATTACTTACTGGCAGATGATCCCGAACGGTCTCCTTCCGTTAAATTCTTTCGAAAAGGGCTGCATTGTCAACGTTACTGACCCGACACCGTCAGAGATTGGTATTTTGAAGACCACCCTGAAGGTTCCTGATGATTTTCTCACTGACATTCTTGACGTTGACGAGCGATCGCGTATGGAGATTGAGGATGACATGCTGCTGATGATCTACCGTATTCCGTATCAGAATCAGTCGAACGGTTTTCCCTTCACCACCATTCCACTGGGGCTGGTATTGAAGAAGGAGAGCCTGGTCATCATCTGCCACAGGAACAATGAGGTGCTTGACGACTTCTTCAGTCGCAGCGGCAAGGGTATCACCATAGAGACGAAGATTGACCTGATACTCCATCTCTTCCTGCGTACCACCATGTTTTACCACCGCTACCTGAAGCAGATCAACAACCAGACGGCGATGATTGAGCAGGACCTGGAGAAGTCGACCCGCAACCAGGAGCTTCACCGCCTGCTGAAGATGGAGAAGTGCCTTGTCTACTTCACCACCTCGCTGCGATCAAATGAGATGATGATGCTCAAGCTGAAGAACTCCAAGTGGATACGCGATTATGAGTTCTCGTCCGACCTGCTGGAGGAAGCAATGATTGAGAACCGTCAGGCCATCGAGATGGCCAAGATATACAGTGATATTCAGAGCGGAATGATGGATGCCTTTGCATCGGTGATATCAAACAATCTGAACATCGTGATGAAGTCGCTGACCATTATCACGATAGTGCTGATGATACCTACACTCATTGCCAGCTTCTACGGCATGAATGTCCCCAACCGGCTGGAGAACAGCATGAATGCCTTCTGGTTTATTCTGGGAGGATCAGTGTTACTTGCCCTGTTAGGGGTATTTATACTCAGGAAGAAGAAGCTGATGTAAAAGGCCCACCCGCCTCATTAAACCTGTGATGACAAACATCAACCCGGGATCACTTGTCAAAGTTGCGGGCCTGATCATGATTATTCTTGGCTGCGCATTCCTGTTATGTATTCCTGTAGCACTCATCTATTCCGAAAGCATTACACCGTTTATCTGGTCCTCGCTTATCGTTCTGGTCCCCGGGTTACTGATGGTTTTTCTTATCCGCACATCGATACGTGAGAAGGTAAGCATCAGGGAGGGCTACATGAATGTTGCCCTGTCATGGCTGTTGCTTGCAGTACTCGGGGGGTTACCCTACCATTTCAGTGGCACGATTCCGGGTTTCATAAACGTCTTGTTTGAGACAATGTCAGGATTCACCACGACAGGGGCAACGGTCATCGACAATGTTGAGATACTGCCCAGGTCAATCCTCTTCTGGCGCAGCCTGACGCACTGGATAGGTGGTGTGGGGGTGATTCTGCTTGTGATTGTGATCCTGCCAAACCTCAAGTCAGGAGGATACCATCTGTTCACGCTTGAATCCTCGATGAAGCAGAAAATTCTGCCCAGAACCAAGTCAATTGCCTATACCATTCTGTATATATACCTCGCCATTACAGTGCTTGAGGTGGTGCTTCTCAGCCTGGGGAACATGAACCTCTTTGACAGCATCTGCCACACTTTTTCGACTGTTGCGACTGCCGGCTTCTCCACAAAGAACACGAGCATCGCGGAGTATTCTCCCTATATTCAGTATGTAATTGCATGTTTCATGCTTCTTGGGGGAATCAGTTACCTGGTCTTCTATTTCATTGTCAGGGGAGACTTCAGGAAGATTGCAAGCCTTGAGGAATTCTGGTTTTACATCTTCTTTGTTACGGCGGCGACCGTGCTCGTCACTTTGATATTATATGCAGGCACTGACCGCAGTTTTGCGCTTTCATTCCGGCACGGCTTTTTCCAGGTCATCTCGCAGATCACGGGCACCGGGTTTGCCACCACCGACTATATGCTCTGGCCTCACGGAGGGTGGTTCATAATGATCCTCCTGATGCCTGCGGGAGGCTGTACCGGTTCCACCACCGGCGGGATGAAGATGGCACGCCATCTTATTGCACTGAGGAATCTCAAGGTAGTATTCAGGAGGTTTCAGCACCACCATGCAGTCATTCCGATCAAGTTTAACAGAAGAACGGTGCCCGACAATCTGAACATCACCATCCTTTCCTTCATATTATTGTACATCGCCCTGACAATAGCCGGCATGATAATCATACATTTTTCCGGGGTTCCGCTTATCGAGGCCGTGGGAGCCAGCACCAGCGCCATAAGCAATGTAGGTCCTGGTCTCGGAGCATCAGGAAACTTTGGTCACTACAACGGATTCACTGCAGGTGCCAAGATAACGATGACAATACTTATGCTTATAGGCCGTCTTGAGATTTTCACCATCCTGGCGCTTTTCACAAGGTCATTCTGGAAGAATTAACCCTGATTATTCCGGCCGTAGCAAAAAACACTGCCCCGGGCGGCAGGATGGTCCGCGGTTATGTTATCTCTGCAAGCCTTCCTGCAACTGTCGACGCAATCAATCCTGTTTCGCAAGATGTTTTCTGATCTTTTCGAGGCTCTGCGGTGTGCCGCAGTCATACCAGTATCCCTCATCGTGAAGGAATGACATGATCAGGTTATCCTTTGCGAGTGTCAGGTAGAGGGATGTCAGTGAATAGATCCCCGCAGGCATCATCTCAAATATGGCAGGTGAGAGCACCTGGATTCCGGAGAAGCCCACCTCATCAAGGTTTTTGCTGCTGGCGACGGTTATTATCTCCTCTTTTGTGGCATTATTGCGCCATCCTCTTATGCGTCCTCCGGCATCAATGAGCAGCTGCCTGTTACCCGGCCTGTGACGGACGGCAAGAGTAGCGAGGGCTCCCGATTCAGTGTGGCTGCGATACATTTCAGTGAGGCTGAAGTCAGTAAACTCATCAACGTTATGGCAGATAAAGGGTTTGTCGTCAAAGAAGTCTCTCACTTTCAGCAGTCCGCCGGCGGTATCCAGCAGCTCTTCACTCTCATCTGAGACGGTGATGGCATAACCCATGCCTCGCAGTCTCCCGACCTCCTGCATCATCTGGTCGGAGTGATGATGGATATTGACAATAAGGTCATCAAACCCCGCAGCAACAAGTTTTTCTACAGTCAGCTGCAGCATGGTGCTGCCGTTGATATCAGCCAGGGCTTTGGGTTTTGTACGGGTCATCTCTCCTAGTCGTGTGCCCAGTCCGGCAGCAAAGATCATCGCTTTCATCTCTCCAGCTCCGAATGGGTTACCGAGACTGCTACCCCGGGCATTGAGGAGAGCATTGATGCCACCCTTGCGGCGCACCATACCGAGCGGTGCTGTCCGCCGATACATCCGAAGGCCACATTTATCTCCAGCACGCCCTTTCTTCTCAGCATAGGAAGTGAGTTGCGTATTATGTTGGAGCAGTCTCCGGCGAAGGCGATGGCCTCGTCATCATTACCGAAAAACTCTGCAATTGCCGGGTCAAATCCCGTCAGGTCACTCAGTTCAGGCACATGTGCCGGGTTACGCAGTCCCCTGCAGTCGAACACGAATCCGCCGCCGTTGTCATAGTTGACTGTCTTTCCCCTGACATATGAGAAACTCTGGATGTTTATTGTAACCATCTGCTGGTAGTGCGACAGTATGCGGTATTTTCTCTGCAACGGCACTGCCTCCGAGGCTTTTCTGAGTTCCGGGAGGTCAATGCAGAGATCATCGCCGGCGAGAAGTTCATTCATAAGCTCAACGGCCGGGACGATACTCTCACTGAAGGTAGGTTTGTTTTCGTGAAGTCCCCTGAAGCCGAAGGCTCCCAGGGCCTGCATCAGCCTTATGAGTGTGAAGGCCCCGCTGTACTTCGCGAGTGAATCTTTCGGTTTGCCTGTGGCCCCGGAGAAGAGCTGCAGATGCCGGTCAAGAGTCTTCTTCCTCAGTTCCGGTGGTATGTACGCTTTGGCATCATAAACCAGGGAAGCGATGTCATAATGTGGTGCTCCCAGCCTCCCTCCCTGGTAGTCGATATACCACGGTGTTCCATCCCTGAGCATGATGTTTGCTGTCTGGAAATCGCGGAAGAGAAAGTAATCCTGTCCTGCATCAAGCAAAAACTGTGTCAGGGTCTCAAAGTCGCGCTCCAGCCTTATCTCATTGAAGGGAGCGGCGATAAGTTTCAGGAACATGTACTTGTAGTAATTCATATCCCACACTATGCTCTGCCGGTCAAAGCTGCGGTGCGGGTAGCAGAGCGAGAGGTCGAGTCCCTTTATTCCTTCCGTCTGTATCTTCACCAGGTCAGCGGCTATTGTCATGAACAGTTCCTCGGTCTCGCTGTTGAAACGCTCCTCGTCAGGTCTCTGTGCAAGCCAGGTAAAGAGGTTTATATCACCAAGGTCCTCAAGAAAATATATTTTCTCGTCAGGGTAATAGACAAATACTTCCGGGACATGCAATCCCTTTGACCTGAAGTGATTGGAGAAACCGACGAAGGCATCGTTTTCCTCGCGGCTGGGGTTATAGGCACCGATGACCTGGTCTTCGGGATATACCAGTCTGAAATAGACCCTGTCAGAGCCTGACTGGGGCAATCTTGTCATCACTTCGGGCGGTGAGCCTTTCCAGTTTAAAAAGGCCCTTTCAACGGCACTTCTTATATCCATATCAAAACTTTATCATTATTTTTTTCCGGTAGAGAATATAGCCGAATGCCCAGATCAGTGTCACCTGCAGCAGTGCAAAGAGGAGGCTGGCAAGTTTCTGTTCCTCGAAGAGAGGGCTGCAGAGGTTTGTAAAAATCCATTTATAGAGTGTCATCTCCCCTATTTTGATGGCGAGCATGGTTTTGGTCCATATTCCTGCAAGGAGGTATGTGCTCATGGGGTTCATGCCGAAAGGCAGGAAGAAATTGAGTTTTAGCAGCAGGGCAAATGCGATGACCACCAGTCCGACGGTTATCAGGAATGATGAGCTGTATCCTGTCTCAGCCGTCGCTTTCCACAAAAGCCCGGTCACGGCCATCAGGGCTCCCCCGGCCAGGATGATACCTATAGTCTTCCATCCCTGTATTTTAAAGATATCTATTATCAGTAGCAGGAGTGCCAGTATCAGCATGCCTATACCGCCGGCATAGAGCACATATGAGCTTGTCCAGATAGGTTTGTTGATCGGGAAGTATTCTCCCCAGAGGAGTCCTGCCCCGATTAGGAGTGCTCCGACAGCGCCGAGCCAGCCTACCGTCTTCCATGAGGAGCCCCTGGCGCCGATGAGCCCGCCGGCCATAAATCCGAGCAGCACCGTTGCGGTGGCAGGGAGGGTGCTCAGCAGTCCTTCCGGATCGAACGGCATGCCGAATCCCTTGTAAAGGTGATTTTCTCCCAGGAGAGCCAGGTCGACTTTCCTGGCAAAGTTACCTTCGAGTGAGTATGGGTCATCACCTCCCAGGAAGTACATCAATGCCCAGTATCCGAACAGAAGCACTGCTGCCGGTATCCATATCCGGTTTCGCTTTACAATCAGTACTATCAAAGCCCCCAGGCCCCATGCCAGGGCGATGCGCTGCAGGACGCCCATTATGCGCAGGGTGGTGTAGTCGCGCCCGAAGTAAGGGAATATGTTAAGGAAGAGTCCTGCTGCAAATATCAGCAGCACTCTCCGAAGCAGGCGGATGAGTGCCGGATGGGAGAATTCAAAATTGTACTTGCGCAACGAAAACCACATCGCCACTCCTGAGATGAAAAGAAACGAGGGGAAGACCAGGTCAGTGGGGGTGCAGCCGTGCCACGAGGCATGACGCAATGGCGCATAGACGTGGCTCCAGGTGCCCGGGGTGTTAACAATAATCATGAAGGCAATTGTCATGCCCCTGAACACGTCCAGGGAGACCAGCCGGGCCGACTGGCCCTTCGGACTTTTTACGGTTCTTGTTGATGCTGACATCTCATTTTTCATTGATTTGGTAAAAATAGCATTTTGGGAACAATCATACCGGTAATCGCTGTTAAAGAAAAGTACTATTTTTCCTCCCGAAATCCGGTCTCCGCCTTGTTTTACTATGCCTGTGTAAAATCGGACGTTTTTATGTAAGTTTGATTGCTTAAAAAACCAATTACAGAGTTATGAGAAAGAGATGCCTTACAGTTGCTGTGTTGCTCACCATTCTTATTAATGTGCCGGTTAATCTGCTTGCCGTTGAGGACAACGTACCGTGGAAGAGATACATTGATGACCCCAGGGTTGACAGTATCATGAACACTCTCACAGTCAGGGAGATGATTGCTCAGCTTATCTGGGTGCCGGCGTGGGCCGCCGATAACGGGGACAATTTCAGGCAGGTGGAAGATCTTGTAACAAAGCACGGAGTAGGCGGGGTTATCTTTTTCGAGGGGTCGCGCGACAGGCAGGTACGGTTTACCGAACATCTGAGGAGGGTTGCGAAGGTTCCGCTGATAATAGCACAGGATGCCGAGTGGGGAGCGGGCATGCGTCTCAGCGAGATAGAAGATTTTCCATGGCAGATGACCCTCGGTGCCGTTCAGGATGACTCACTGATATACAGCATGGGGTCAGCGATAGCATGGCAGTGCCGCGATATAGGCGTCAACCTCAATCTCGCGCCCGTGGCCGATGTTAACAACAACCCGCTGAATCCTGTCATCAACTACCGTTCATTCGGTGAGGATCCGGAGAAGGTAGCCGCAAAGGCAGTGATGTACATGAAGGGTCTGCAGGATAACGGTGTCATGGCGTGCGCCAAGCATTATCCCGGTCACGGTGACACCAATGTTGATTCACATACCGGGCTTCCTGTTATAACAGGCGACCGGCAACGCTTTGATGCCGTGGAGCTGGTCCCGTTCCGGCGTCTGATTGATGAGGGTATCGGATCAGTCATGACCGCCCATATCAGCGTGCCCGGCCTTGATGACACACCCCGGTTGCCCGCCACCTTCTCGCGTAAGATCATCACCGGCATGCTAAGGGAGGAGTCTCGTTTCCGGGGACTGATACTGACCGATGCGATGAACATGGCAGGAGCCACCATGACCTTCCCTTCAGGAGTTGCCGATGCGGAAGCGCTGAAGGCCGGCAATGACATCATAGAATACTCTACCGATCCGTTGCTGGCAATTGAGGAGATCTACCGGAGGGTCGAAAAAGATGAGATATCAAAAGATGAGATCACCTCAAGATGCCGCAAGCTTATTGCAGCGAAGCTATGGCTGGAAGGTATCGGAGAAAGTCAGCACGGTGAGCCCTCCCGCAGAGGGGCGATTCCTGCCACAGAGCATCCGGCGCTGATGAGGGATCTCTATGCAGGAGCTGTGACCGTGATTGAAAACAACGGCAATCTCCTTCCGTTGCAGCGCACTGACAAGATCAGGATTGCCACCGTCTCTGTCAACAGACTGGCAATTAGCGAGTTTCAGAAAACGATTGACAGGTATACAAACGCTGACCATTTTTTCATTAATCCGGGCAACGAGCAGGATGCCCATTATGTGCTCTCAAAGCTCAGGGACTACGACCTGGTCATTGCAGGGTTCTCATCTCTCGATCAGAAGCCTGCAGGTTCATACGGTGTGACGCCCCGGCTCAACGCTCTCTTCGGACAGCTCGCAGAGCTTGACAGGTCTGTCATTGTCTGGTTTGGCAATCCTTACGGTATTGCCCGTCTCGACATGAGCACGAAGCCATCGGCAATGGTTGTGGCCTACCAGGACAATAAATACACCCACCAGGCTGCGGTGCAGGTGATATTCGGGGGAGTGGGTGCTTCAGGTCGACTGCCGGTGACAATCAACGGTGATTATCCTGAAGGGTTTGGGATCAAGACACCAGGGAATATAAGAGTTCAGTACGGGTTTCCTGAGAATGCCGGACTCTCATCGGAGATACTGAACAGCAAGGTTGACTCTATCGTGCAGTCCGGACTTGACTCCATGGCCTTTCCGGGCTGTCATGTGCTGATAGCAAGAAAGGGTATTGTGGTGCTGAACAAATGTTACGGCTTCCACCTGTATGACAGCACCGAGGCGGTGTCAGAGCATGATCTGTGGGACCTGGCCTCTGTCACCAAGGCTTCGGCAGCGACACCTTCGCTGATGCTGCTCAATGACCGGGGACTCTTTGATCCTGACAAGACTCTCGGTCACTATCTTCCGTGGTACCGTTTTTCGAACAAGGGTGACATGCTGTTGCGCGAGATGCTGGCGCACCAGGCAGGACTGAGGGCGTGGATACCCTTCTGGCGCAACACGCTGGAGAATGACAGCACCTTCAGGCGTGGTATCTTCCGTGACTACAGCAACAGGAGATTTGCATTGCAGGTATCTGACTCGATATACATGAACAGGCACTATCTGAAGGATATGTTCCGGGAGATACGTGACAGTCCCAGGGGAGATAAGAGGTATGTCTATTCCGACCTCACCTTCATCCTGGCGGCCGAGATCATCGAGAGTCTTACCGGCACCACCATTGACAGGTTTGCACCGGAGAACATCTACAGGCCCATTGGAGCACTGAACATCACATACAATCCATTGCAAAAGTATCCCAGGGAACGGATAGTGCCCACCGAATACGACTCCCTATTCCGGAGGCAGCTGCTGCGGGGAACGGTGCATGATGAGGGTACCGCGATGCTGGGAGGTGTCTCCGGTCACGCCGGTCTCTTTGCCACAGGCAATGACCTGCTGAAGGTGGTGGAGATGTATCGCAGGGGTGGCGAGTACGGTGGTGTCAGGGTTCTGAGCAACGAGGTACTGAAGGAGTTCACCAGGGTTCAGTACCCCGAAAATGATAACCGCAGGGGGCTTGGTTTTGACAAGCCGCTGTTGCCGAATGACACCATCCCTCCGGAAGAGATGTATCCCTGTCCGTCGGCCTCCCCAAACAGCTTCGGCCACTCGGGATTTACCGGCACCTTCATATGGGTTGACCCGGATGAGGAGATATCGTATGTCTTTCTGAGCAACAGGGTATATCCGACGCGTGACAACCCCAGGCTGTCAGATCTCTCTATACGCGGCAACATCCTTCAGGCGGTATATGATGCCATAATTGAATGATTGGCGATGTGCGATTTGAGGCGCGATTGGCGATTTTGCTCCCATCCAAATTCGGAAATCGAAAATAAAAAAAAGCCGTTCATCACGGCTTTTTTTGTGTGCCCAGGACAAGACTCGAACTTGCACACCCTTGCGAGCACCAGCCCCTCAAGCTGGCGTGTCTACCAATTTCACCACCTGGGCGGATTTGGCTCAGGGCTCAGTGTTCAGGGCAGCATGCTACTGCTCTGTGCTCTATGCACTGCGCTCTGTGCTGTTTTCTGTGCCCAGAACAGGACTCGAACCTGCACATCATTGCTGACACTAGTCCCTGAAACTAGCGCGTCTACCAATTTCGCCATCTGGGCTATTATAGGTCAAAACCCGAAAGTCTGAAGTCCAAAGTCGTATTGTACACTTCGTCCTGCGCATCCTATCCTTTGACCTGTAACGCGGGTGCAAAAATAAATATTTTTTTCAATGAATAACCCACTTCACCAAAAAGAGAAATAAATATTTACTCTACCTGCTGCCCGGATCAAGCCGCACCCCGTTTGTCTCCTCAAAATACTTGAAATAATAAAACAGACGACGCTCAAATTCGAGCCCATAATCTATAAGAGGATCATAATCAATATAGCTACCATACAGGTCTTTATACCGCCTCGGATTCATGTAACGGTAATTCCATTCGCTCACATAAAACCGGTTTTTACTCTTATAGTATTCAAGAGAATACTCACGAGCTGGCTGCATAAGTAACCATGTTTCAAATCCCTGGTCAAATACAACGAGCCCATATTCAGTACTGTCAGATCCGACATCATTTTGATTAACCGCAACAGTTTGGCTGCCTCTGGGTGAAAAGAGGGCACATGCCGGGATAAATACCAGTAGTATTGCAAATAGCTTCATTTTTTTCATTTTTCCTCCTTATTTTACTCAGGACATTTTTGCCAAAATAGTGGCCGGACAACATTACCAGTTGCACTTTTATCTATATTTGACAGCTTAAAACTGCAAATATTTTACTAAGATATTAAAAAGCTGAGGATTCTGATACACGGTCAGTGTGCGGTATAATTTTATTGATCACCGGATGAATTGATTATAGAGGCAGGCGTATTGAAGCATTTTTTTTCTGTAGAAAATGAAAGTATATAAATTCGGAGGCACATCAGTAGGAAATCCTGAGCGGTTCAGGTCACTGATACCCCTGATCAGTGACGGGGAGGCCAAGATCGTTGTTCTCTCAGCCATGGCTGGTACCACCAATGCCCTGACGGAGATTTCCGGGCTGTTTGCCTCGGGTGACAGTGAGGGGGCGCTGGCCAGGACAGCGGCGCTTCGCGGCGACTATCACCGTGTGGCGGATGAGTTATTCTCATCGTTAACGTGGGCCGAAAAGGCCCATGATCTGGCGGATGAGCATTTCAACTACATCGCTGCCCTTTTTTCACGTGAGCACAGCAGGCATAATGAGAAGCGCATTCTTGCCAGGGGAGAGCTCCTGTCGAGTGCCTTCCTCCATTTTCTCCTTTCAGAGCAGGGTATTGCCTCTCTGCTGGTGCCTGCCCTCAATTTCATGAGGATAGACAAGGATGGGGAGCCGGACTATTTCTATATCAGGGAGAACCTGAACCGTGAACTGGGTGCTGTCAGGGATGAAAAGATCATTATTACGCAGGGGTTCATCTGTCGTAACGCCTACGGTGAAACCGACAATCTGCGCAGGGGTGGCAGTGATTACAGTGCAACAATCATCGGGGCGGCTATCATGGCTGAGGAGGTGCAGATCTGGACTGACATCAGCGGACTGCACAACAATGACCCCCGGTATGTAGCCAACACCAGGGTAGTCAGGCAGCTCTCGTATGATGAGGCTGCCGAGCTGGCCTATTTCGGGGCGAAGATACTGCACCCTTCAAGCATCAATCCTGCGCGCCTTAAGAAGATCCCCGTGCGGCTCAAGAACACCATGGAGCCCTCTGACGAAGGAACAGTAATCGTCTCCGGATCGACACCCGAGGACTACAAAGCCGTTGCGGCGAAGGACGGGGTAATATCGCTGAGGATCCGCTCTGCAGGGATGATGATGGCGTACGGTTTCATGAAAAGGATCTTCGAGGCGTTCGAGGCGTTCAAGACCCCGATAGACATGATCACCACATCCGAGGTTTCTGTTTCGCTGACGATTGACGATCCCACCTGGCTCAGCGAGATTGTCAAGACACTGCAGTCAATAGGCAATGTGGAGGTTGAAAAGGATCAGACAATCATCTGCGTTGTCGGAGATTTCAGGCCTTCCAGGGAAGGCTCGGCGCCAGAGATATTTGAAGCGCTGAATGAGATTCCCGTCAAGATGATATCCTACGGGGGAAGTGACAACAGTATGTCCATATTAATAAATACAAGCGACAAAGTGGTGGCACTGCAGTCGCTCAGTTCAAAACTATTTCCGGAAGAATAATGTTCACAAAAGAGACAACAAACTGGTTGCGGAAGCATGAGACGCCCTTTTACTACTATGATCTCGACCTGCTCCGGGAGACTCTTTCCGTAGCATCGGGGGAAGCCGCCAGCAGAGGATTTAAACTGCACTACGCCGTCAAGGCAAACTTCAATCCAGTGATAATGAAGATCATTGCCGGGTACGGGCTGGGTGCCGACTGTGTCAGCGGCAAGGAGACAGAACTTGCCGTGGAGTGCGGATTTCCTGCCGGGGATACTCTCCTTGCGGGTGTGGGCAAGAGTGACCGTGAGATTGAGAACGCCCTGAAGCTGGGTATCGGCTGCTTCAATGCAGAGTCTGTTGAAGAGATTGAAGTTATTGATGAGATAGCAGGCCGGATGGGTAAAAAAGCTGCTGTCGCCCTGCGCATCAACCCCAACGTGGAGGCTCATACTATCAAGCACATCACCACCGGCACTGATGAGAATAAATTCGGCATCAGGATCGCTGAGCTTGAAAGGGTAACGGCCCTTCTTGAAGAGACGGAAAACATTGAGTACCGGGGCATTCATTTTCACATAGGGTCGCAGATCACAGACCTGCATGTTTACCGGAATCTCTGTCTGAGGATCAATGAGTTGTGGGAGTGGCTGACCGACAGGGGCCTGGAGCCGGCCGACATCAATGTAGGCGGGGGGCTGGGCATAAGCTATGAAGAGCCTGACCGCTTTCCTCCTTTCGCTGACTATTTTGAGATATTCAGCAGGCATCTTGACAGCAGGATCGAGAGCACGATATCATTTGAGCTGGGGCGGTCGCTGACTGCCGGTTGCGGATCGCTGATCTCGAGGGTGCTGTTTGTCAAGCCGGGCGCACGGGAGACATTCGTCATCCTCGATGCGGGTATGACCGACCTGTTAAGGCCGGCTCTCTATCATGCATCGCACCGCATAGAGAACCTCACGTCAGAGCTTCCCGTCAGGAAGTACTCGGTTGTAGGTCCGATATGTGAAACCACGGATACCTTCGGCAAGTATATCGAGCTGCCCGAGACGAGGCGCGGCGATCTCATAGCCATCCGCTCAGCCGGTGCCTATGGCGAGGTGATGGCAATGCGTTACAATATGCGGTCTCTGCCGGCGTCGGTATTCTCCGGCGATAAATGACTGGTAATCAGGCAGTAGTCAGTAGGCAATAGGCAGTAGTGGTCAGCCTTCAGTCGGCCACCTTCGCCAACTCCTTCGCTTAAGCTACGGAGCTCAAAGAAGGCTACGGTGGCTAAAAGCAGTCAGCAGTCGGCAGTCGGCCACCTTCGCCACATCCTACGTTAAAACTACGGATGTCGAAGAAGGCTTCGGTGACCAAAAGCAGTAGGCAGTCTGTAACTAGTTGATTGACTGCAGTCTGCGGACTGTAGACTGTAGACTG
>JAVEXM010000019.1:0-2943 GCA_034004025.1 Bacteroidales bacterium | reverse complement strand
GTTGAGTGATTTTTCATACAGTTCCACATCCCCTATTGTGGCCAGGCCGTAGATAGTAATGATCAGTCCTACTACTGAGAACATTAATCCGATTGGAAGTCTTATATCAAGCATGATATCTGTTTTTTATGGTTACCAGAACAATATAGAAAGCACGACCATAATGATACCGACGATCAGTGCCAGGAACCAGGGTCTCTGGTACCACAGCACGCCGCTGTCATCAAGTTTTGGTGTCATTGAGTAGACCAGGCCGTTCAGGTCTGAATCAGTTTTGTCACGCCTGGAGAGCATCGAGATCACAACTGTCAGCAGTGCTGCTGAAGAGAATGCGAAGATGGCGGTCCAGAAGTTCTGTGCCATCTCAACCGGGTAGGTATGGATAACACCTATCCAACCTCCCTTCACGAGTGTGGAAGCTCCTTCCGGCTGGGTAAGGCCATGGTGTGCAAGAGCGACCAGGAAGCCCATCAGGAGGCCGAGGAATGCAGCGTTGCCTGTCGACCGTTTCCAGAACATCCCCAGGAAGATAACAGCAAACAGCGGGGCGTTTATCATTGAGAATACTGTCTGGAGGAAGTCCATAATATTGCCAAACTTACTTGCGATATAGGCTGCTGCAATACTTACCAGCACACCTACAACTGTTGTAACACGGCCCACTTTCAGGTAATGCTTTTCGTCAGCCTCACTGTCACCTGTTGCAGGTCTGATATAGCTCTGGTAGATGTCATAAGTCCAAACAGTGTTGAATGCCGAGACGTTTCCGGCCATGCCTGACATGAACGAGGCCAGCAGTGCTGTCACTCCCAGGCCAAGCACGCCTGCAGGGAGATACTGTTTGAGCAGCATGATGATTGTATAGTCGTATATGGGTTCTCCCGCCGCATTAAGAGGCAGGACGAAGCTTTTGGACGGATCATTGAGAAGTACCAGGGCTGCAATGCCGGGGACTATAATAAGGAAAGGAATGAACATTTTTGGTATTGCTCCAATCAGTGGTACCTTACGGGCTGCCGTCATCGACTCAGCGGCCATGGCGCGCTGCACTATCAGGAAGTTTGTGCACCAGTAACCGAAGGAGAGGACAAAGCCCAGTCCTGCCAGTATACCGTACCACTCCACCCCCAGCGGGTTTGTTCCGGCACCTGTAGTGTATTTCCAGGTGGTAGTCCAGGTATCGGCAGCAAATCCCTTGCCTTCGACGATCGGTGCCAGGCTATCCTGCATACCACCCCAGCCGCCCACATCACTCATGACCAGGACAGCCATGGGCAGCAGACCGATGATGATTATGAAGAACTGCAGTACCTCGTTATAGATAGCTGATGAGAGTCCGCCGAGGTATGTATAGGCAAGGACTATGGCTGCCGATGCAAACAGGGAGACGTTGAAGTTCCATCCGAGGACGTTTTCCAGGAGAATAGCCAGGGCATACATTGATATCCCTGACGCAAGGACAGTCATCAGGGCAAAGAGGAAGGCGTTCAGGGCGCGGGTTTTCTCGTTGAAGCGAAGTTTGAGGTACTCAGGCACCGACCTGGCCTTCGATCCGTAATAGAACCGCATCATGAAAAGGGCGAGGAACATCATTGCCGGGATGGCTCCTATCCAGTAAAAATGGGTTGTCAGCATCCCGTACTTGAGGCCTGAGCCTGTCATGCCCATCACCTCGAGGGCACCGAGGTTTGTTGAGATAAATGCCAACCCTGCAACCCATGCCGGCATTGCGCGTCCGGCCTCGAGGAAGGCAGTGGCGTTCTTCATGTATTTCTTCAGGGCCCATCCGACACCCAGTACAAAAAGGAAATAGACCGCCATTATAAGGTAGTCTATTCCATGAAGCGCAAATGTTGTGTCCATGTGATTTCTTCGATTAGGTTTGTTAACTCACAAACTTAGCGAAATTTCTCACATGGACTGATTTGCATATTTTTTTTGTTTTACAGCTGTCTCACTTTTTCACGGCCGTCTCCGGGTTCCTCTCCTTAAGTGGCAGCAGCTGTTTCCTGTCGCGTTCGGCACTGCTCTTGGCGCCGGTATAATCGACCCATGCCACGAACTGGTTCAACTCGTTCTTATAGAGCTGGTCAGTCCTGATGAAACCCACATCCTCATCCCTGAGCGTGTAGTTGTTATGGTTCTGATGCCATACATCAACATAGTAGACATAGGGTCCCAGGTTGGTGAAGACCACCTTGCCGGAAGCGTTGGTGAAACCTTCAATAATCGGATTTGTCTCATTGTCCCAGTCGCTCTCCGTGGGGTAGAGTATCACGCTTGCCCCTGCAACAGGGTACTGGTCAAACCATTCGAGGACCTCTATCTCGAGCATGGTGGGCGAAAGCACCTCAATGTCGAGGTATGATCTGTCGACCTCTCCGGTTTTGGAGTATGCATTGAGGATCACGGTGAAGACTCCTGAGGCAGAATAGGAATGAATTGGTTCATAGGCATCTGACCATGTTCCGTCACCGAAATCCCATTCATATTCCACAGCGTTGTAAGAGTTGTTGAAGAAGATTACCTCCTCTCCTATCTCTGCCCTGATCTTATCCGTAAAGAAGCCGGCATCGGGGCTGACCTCGCATGAGCTGAGCATTATTGCCACTGCTGCTGCTGAAATTAATAATCTTTTCATGACTGCCGTTTTTGGTACTGTTTTGTTAAATCCAAAATCTGTGCCATTTATTTTTTCAACTGAACCCGGATCATTGATACAGATCCTCACTGCAGGTCATCGCCACTGATTATGAGCAAAAAATATTATCTTTGCACACTATTAAAAAAAAGGTAATATGATCAGGATAACGTTTCCCGACGGTTCGGTGAGGGATTATGATCAGGGTATCACAAGCCTTGACATAGCCAGGTCCATCAGCAGGGGTCTTGCCGCCGAGGTATACTCGGCCACGGTGAACGGCGAGCTGTGGGATCTTACCC
>JAVEXM010000018.1:30251-34104 GCA_034004025.1 Bacteroidales bacterium | reverse complement strand
GGCGCAGAGTGACCCCACCTGCATCGTCTCCAGCAGGTCGTCAAAGAGCTGCCTGTCAATCATTATATGCTTCTCCGCTGCGCCGGCCAGCAGTTCCTGTCCCCTCACCGATCCCAGCCTGCAGGGGAAGCACTTGCCGCACGACTCTTTCCTGGTAAACTCAAAAAGATGCTCAAGCAATCTTATCATCGGGAACCCGGAGGGTATCGAGACGATGCCGGCATGTCCCAGAAGAAAGCCCTCCCTGCTGAAAGACTCAAAATCGAGTGTCAGGTCGTCGATCTTCGACGCCGGGACCAGTCCGCCCAGCGGTCCGCCTATCTGGTATGCCTTGACGGGATAACGCATACCACCTCCCATCTCCTCAATGACCTTTCTCATGGGTGTTCCCATGCGCACCTCCAGCAGCCCCGGCCTGTTGAAGGCGCCGTCAAGTGACACCAGCTTGGTGCCCGGCGATTTCTCCGTGCCGAGGGCCGCATAGGCGGATCCTCCCTCCCGGAGGATATAATGAACGTTTGCAAAGGTCTCCACGTTGCTGAGTACCGTTGGCTTGCCGAACAGGCCGTAGACGGCAGGGAAGGGAGGCCTGGTACGCACCTCGGGACGCAGTCCCTCGAGAGAGTTGAGCAGGGAGGTCTCCTCTCCGCAGATGTAGGCGCCCGAACCTTCTATCACATGAAACCGGAAGGGGAACAGTGAGATCCCACTGCCGCCGGCGGTTATCCCCTGCGTCTCAAGCAGGGCGACAGCTTCGCGTGTGGTTTGTACTGCCTTCGGGTATTCGCCTCTTATGTATACAACACCGGTATCAGCACCGGTGATAAGGCCCGTAATCAGCATCCCGAAAAGCACGGAGTGGGGCCGTTCCTCAAGAAGCCACTTGTCGGAGAAGGCTCCCGGGTCACCCTCATCCGCATTGCACACTACATATTTCTGGTCGGCGACGGCATCACGCGATGATCTCACCTTGATATGGAATGGAAACCCGGCACCGCCCCTGCCCCTGAGCCCCGAGAGCTCAAGCTCAGCCAGGGCGGCAGCACTGTCTGAAAGATATTTCCGTGCCAGATCCCAGTAAGCCCCGGGCTCACCCTCCTCGGGCAACAGTGCGGGCTTTTCCGCATTCGTCGCAACAGTGACTGACCCCTCAGGGTGGCCTTCGCCGGCAATACGGATCTCGCCGTTGACCATGAATGCATCATTGGAATGGCAGTGACCCAGGCAGGTCACACTGCCTATCTCATCCTCAGCGTACTGTCCGGAAAGGATTCGTCTGACCTTCTTCTGTCCTCCTGATACGAGGCAGGCCGTGCCGTCACAGACAAACGCCTTCCTGCCGGAATGATCATTGCCTAAAAAATCATAAAACGAACTGACTCCAAGCACGGCTGAACGGCCGGTTAAAAAGTCATCCGCAATGGCATCATGTCTCTTGCCCGCTGAACTGCTGATCTCTTCGTAGAGACCGCCCTCCAGCCCTTTTCTCGCAGAGAGTCCTCTTAGGTTCTTTGACATGGTATGGTTTTTTTTAAAGTTACAAGATATTATCTTACTGCATGATATATTTTCAAAGATGAGAATTATCATATTTTGAAGGGGTGTGAAAATGAGAACACTGTCCACCCTTTTGTTTTGGTGAATTTTGTTATATTTGTCGCCTGTATTTTTAATCAGGTGTATTTATTCAATTAATTAGTATTCAGATGGCAATACTTCAGGATTTGAGAGAGAAGGCCGGCCCGCTTGTGGCTATAGTGATCGGGGTCTCCCTCCTGCTTTTCATTGTGAGTGATTTCTTTGGCAACAACAATACCCAGCGCCGCAGGGCAGACAAGTATTACGAGCTTGCCCGCATTGACGGAGAAACTGTATCCTACCAGGATTTTGAGATGAGGGTTCAGGACCTTATCAATATATACAAGATGTCAGGCTCCGGTGACATGAATGAGGAGATGATGCAGAGCCTGCGTGAGCAGGTCTGGCAGCAGTTGCTCTCGGAGAGACTGATGAACAAGACTTACAATAAGACCGGCCTGGGAGTAAGTCCTGATGAAGTGGAGATGCTCGTCTTCGGCGACGATCCTCATCCAATCGTCCGGCAGCTTTTTACCGATCCTGAAACCGGTGCCTTCAACTCGTCGTTCCTTGTGAACTTCCTCAAGGCAACCGAGACCGATGAGGCTACCAAAAACTACTGGCTCTTCTTCGAGGATCAGATCATCAATGACAGGCTGAACAGCAAGCTGGTAAACCTTATCTCACAGGGATTCTACGTAACCGGACAACAGACCGATTTCGAAGCGGCTCTGATGAGCAACACTGTTAACTTCAGCTTCATGGCAAGGAACTATGTCACGGTTCCCGACAGCGCCGTCAAGGTCACATCTGACGAGATCAGGGACTATTACGATAGTCATAAGGATAATTACATTCGCACGGCACAGAGGGATATGGAATACATGGTATTTGACATAGCCCCCTCGGAGTCTGATATGCAGGAGGCCGAGAGATGGGCCATGCAGGAGAAGGAGAATTTTGCCGAAGCAACTGAGCTTGTACAGTATATCAATCTCACGGCTGACACTCGTCATAACAGTATTTACCGCACCCTGGAAGAGCTACCGGAGAATCTCAGGGATCTTGCCCGCAGCGGAGATAAATCAGTTGTGATCGGCCCCTATCTTGAGGAGGGTGCCTACAAGCTGGCGCGCATAGTTGACATTGCAGACCGTCCGGATTCTGTGAGGGCGGCCCACATACTTCTTGCTCCCAATGCTTCCAGAAGCATGGCACAGGCCAGGCAAGAGGCTGACAGTCTCATCAGGCTTGTCAAAGGTGGCGTCGACTTCAACTTGCTGGCCATGACTACCTCTGACGATCAGGGATCGGCACAGGTAGGCGGAGACCTCGGATGGTTCAGCGAAGGGATGATGATCACTCCTTTCAACAATGCATGCTTCAGTGGAAAGAAGGGCGACCTGGTGACGGTTGAGACAACCTACGGTCTGCATGTCATAAGGATCATCGATCAGAGCCGCAGGACAAAGAAATATGACATAGGCGTTGTCGACCGCCTGGTGGTCCCCAGCAACGCCACCACACAGAGTATATATGCTGAAGCCTCGAAATTTGCAGGCACCAATGACACGTATGAGAAATTCAACAAGGCAGTTGCCGAGGGCAACCTCGACAAGAAGCTTGCCATGAATGTCACTCCTGACCAGAAGGAACTCCCCGGGCTGACACAGGCCAGGGCACTGGTGATGGCCCTCTTCCAGAACAGCAAGGAAGGAAACATTGTGCTTGACAACAGCAGCCAGGCGGTCTTTGAGCTTCCTGACATGTATGTGGTGGCCTACTGTACCAGGGTTCAGGAAAAGGGACCAGCCCCTGTTGAAGCTGTAACTTCAGACATACGGTTCATCCTGGCAAAACAGAAGAAGGCTGAGATCATATCCAAAGATCTGAAGAGTCTTATCGCTGAAGGAAAGAGCCTTGATGAGATTGCATCGCATTACAATACTGTCCTTCAGGATGCCACAGGCATAAACTTCAGGTCATATTCCGTTCCCGGAGCAGGCATTGAGCCCGGGCTGATAGCTGCCGCCGCCTCCTCTGACGCAGGTGTGCTCTCAGAGCCTGTCGAAGGTAACAACGGTGTATACCTGTTCACGGTCAACAACACCGTTCCTGCAGTGACGGAAGATAGTGAGATGGTTCGTGAACGGCTTAGCTCAAGCTACCGGATGCGTGCCTCCTACGAGGCCTTCCAGGCCATCCGTGACAAGAAGGAGGTTGAGGATCTGAGGTACAAGTTCTATTAGGACAGTGCCTGCTCTATGATCTGAGG
>JAVEXM010000018.1:0-30151 GCA_034004025.1 Bacteroidales bacterium | reverse complement strand
ACGGCGGTCTCCCAGCCCAGGGGCATGATATGTACCCCGTGCACTCCGCTCTTTTCTCTCAGCCGCCGTATATTTTCAACGGTGATTCTGATGCTCTCTTCAGCAAAGCCGTCTCCGGCATCGGCAAGTCTTTTCATGATCCTGTCAGGAATCGTCACGCCCGGGATACTTTCATTGAGGTAGCGGGCCAGTTTGAGTGACTTAAGGGGGCTTACGCCTATCAGCAGGAAGACCCTGTCAGTCACTCCCTCCTTCACGAGGCATTCCAGCCACGGGTCCAGGCTGTCAGGGTCGAACACAAGGTTGGTCTGAAGAAACTGCGCCCCGGCATTGACCTTCTTAATGTCGCGCAGCACCTGCAACTCCGGCTTCTGAAGGAACGGGGCCGCTGCTGCGCCGAGGAAAAGACGGGGTCTGTTCCTTATCTCACGCCCGTCGAGGTAGATACCCTCATCGCGCATCCGCCTGAGGATCCACAGCATCTGCACCGAGTCGACATCAATTATATTCATGTTGCTCCTGGGCTTCGGCCCCACACGGGGACTGTCGCCTGACAGGCATAGGATATTGTGCACACCAAGGGCATTGGCGCCAATGGCCTGTGACTGCAGACTGTTGCGGTTGTTGTCGCGGGCCGATATCTGCATCACAGGATCGGCACCCAGTGATGCGGCTACTGCCGAGCATGCGGCGCTCGACATCCTGGGTACTGCCGATGAGCCGTCAGTGAAATTTATGGCTGTGACATACGGTTTAACCAGGTTTATCTTCTCCGTGAGCCTGTCAGTGGCTGCGGTCAGCGGGGGCATTACCTCTGTGGTGATGACAAACCTGCCGCTGCACAGTTCCTTCTGGAGCTGAGACTGAGGCCCGTCAATGGCCGGAGGGTGGTATTCGGAGTCCCCCCGCCACCAGTCAGGCTGCCTTACAGGTCTGAAGACCTTCTCCTCCATCACGGCCGCCAGGGTCATGCCCTTCCTCCTTGAGGGAAGAAAAATGTTCCCCGGACCTGCCTCCCTTACCTTGCGGATGACTTCGCCCCACGTCTCGCCGCCGGCCCTGTCCCAGTCGACCGGAGGGAGCACCTCAAGGAGTTTTTTCTCGCGGTGCATCCTCTCCGACCGTTCATAGATAAGGTACCAGGCACACTTCCGTGTGGGATCAACGTAACAGTAGCCATTGGTCACTCCCCCGCAGGGACCGTTTCTTATCCCCTTGGGACATGCCATATGACAGATGAAGGCGGTCTCCTGCAGAAGGCAGTTGCCGCACATCCGGCATCCGAAGAGCGGTCCCTTGACCGCCCTCTCGACAAAAGCAAGCAGACGTCCCCCCGCAGGCAGCTTTCCGAAAGGCCTGAAGGCAGGCTGCCACCGGCGAAGCGGGGTGAAGAGAGCCATCTAAAGATCAGATGATGTACATATTTATCAGCTGCTCATAGAGCTCCTGCCTGCCACTGATCTTCTTCGGTTCACCGGATTTCTTTGCCAGTTCACGCAGATCCTCAAGGGTGAGCTTTCCCTTCTCATACAATGCACCGTTGCCCTTGTCGAATGTAGCATACCTGGCCTTGCGAAGCTTGAGATAGTCGGAATCCTTCAGGATGCTGTCAGCTATCACCAAACCCCTGGCAAAGGTGTCCATGCCGTTTATATGGGCGATGAAGAGATCTTCAGGATCGGTGGAATTGCGTCGCACGTGGGCGTCAAAATTGATGCCTCCGGTCTTGAAGCCTCCGGCCTGCAGGATTACCAGCATGGCCTCGGTGATCTCATTGATGTTTGTCGGAAACTCATCGGTATCCCACCCGTTCTGGTAATCGCCCCTGTTGGCATCTATGCTGCCAAGCATGTCAGCGTCGGCTGCCGCCTGCAGATCATGCTGGAAGGAGTGGCCGGCGAGGGTGGCATGGTTGACCTCGACATTGAGCTTGAAATCCCTGTCAAGACCATAGTGGCGCAGGAACCCGATGACGGTGGCAGCATCGTAATCGTACTGGTGCTTCGTCGGCTCCATCGGTTTGGGTTCAATGTAAAAGGTACCCTTGAAGCCCTTTTTGCGTCCGTAGTCGCGGGCCAGGGAGAGCATCATGGCCAGGTGGTCAAGCTCTCTCTTCATGTCAGTATTATGGAGGGTGAGATAGCCCTCGCGTCCTCCCCAGAAGACATATCCCTGGCCTCCCAGGGCTATGGTGGCGTCAATGGCGTTCTTCAGCTGCACGGCGGCGTTGGTGACAACGGCAAAATCAGGATTGGTGGCAGCACCGTTCATATAACGGGGGTTGCCGAACAGGTTTGCCGTGCCCCAGAGGAGCTTCATGCCTGTCTCCCTCTGCCTGGCCTTTATCACCGGCACCCACTTCTCGAGACGCTTCTCTATCTCGAAGACAGAACCGTCGCCGACAAGGTCGGTATCATGAAAGCAATAATAGGGAGCTCCGATCTTCTCGAAGAACTCAAAAGCCATGTCGAGCTTGACCTTAATGCGGTCATCGCCCTCCATCCCGTCATACGGGAAGTCTCGTGTCTTGGCACCGAAGGTGTCCGTGCCGTCGCCGCAGAAAGAGTGCCAGTAGGCGATGGCAAAACGCAGATGATCCTTCATCTTACGGTTGCCGACTTTGGCTTCGGGGTCATACCATTTGAATGCCAGGGGATTTTTCGAGTCCCTGCCCTCGTACTTTATCTTCCCTATTCCGGGGAAGATCTCACCTGTACTTTTCTTTGTCATAGTAATTTAATTTATATCATATAGCTGATCTTCAAGTATATCGATCCATTCCATATATTTTGCATCGTAAATTGCCGACAGCTCGCTGTCCGGCTCGCTGGTGCCGGTTACCTCCAGTCCGCTGAAGGCCTCCTCCTGCGTACTGTAGTATCCGCATCCTATCCCGGCTCCCCGGGCAGCGCCAACGGAACCGTCAGTGTTATAGAGTGTGATTACCGTGGAGGTCAGGCTGGAGAGCACATCCCTGAAGACCCTGCTCAGGAACATGTTAGATTCACCGGCCCTGATTACAGTCGGATTTATTCCGGTCTCCTTCATTATCTCGAGGCCGTAGCGGAATGAGTAGGCTATTGCCTCCTGTGCAGCACGGTAGAGATGACCCTGGCCGTGAATATTGAAGTCAAGGCCGTGCACCGATGCTCCGATGTAACTGTTACGCAGCATCCGCTCGGCGCCGTTGCCGAACGGCAGCATAACCAGGCCGTCGCTTCCGGGCTCCACGGCAGCTGCAAGGTCATTCATCTCCGGGTAGGTGAGTCCCGCCCCCGTATTTTTCTTCAGCCATGAATTCAGGATTCCCGTACCGTTGATGCAGAGCAGCACTCCGAGGCGGTTTATCCGTTCAGTGTGGTTGACATGCAGAAATGTGTTTATGCGTGACATCGGATCGAACTGAGTCCTGTCGGTCACACCGTATATCACCCCTGAAGTGCCGGCTGTTGCTGCCACCTCGCCTGGATTCAGCACATTGAGCGACAGGGCGTTGTTGGGCTGGTCTCCGGCCCGGTAGGATACCGGGATGCCTGCCGGGAGTCCAAGCTCCCCGGCCACTGCAGCGGTTAGCTGCCCCTGCACTGAGAACGACTCCGCAGGCTCAGGCAGCAGTTGTGGGTCAATACCGTAATATTCCAGCAACTCTTCGGAGACCTCGTTCCTCATGAAGTCCCAGAAGATACCTTCGGAGAGCCCTGTATATGATGTCTTTATTTCATCGGTAAGCCTCATGGCCAGATAGTCGCCAGGCAGCATGATCCGGTGAATCTTTTTGTACAGGGCCGGCTCATTCTCCCTGACCCAAGCCAGCTTGGAGGCAGTGAAGTTACCCGGGGAGTTGAGCAGGTGATGCAGGCAGAAATCCTTCCCCAGCTTTTCAAAGGCCAGATCACCTGTTTCAACCGCCCTGCTGTCACACCATATTATAGATGGTCTGAGCACCTTCCTGTTGACATCAACGGTCACCAGTCCGTGCATCTGGTATGATATTCCTATGGCACCTATATCCCGGCTCTTTGATCCCAGGGGCTTGAGGCAGGCTGCCAAGGCATGGGTAAAATTCTTCCACCACACTTCAGGATCCTGCTCTGCCCACCCGGGTCTGGGTGCCGAGATTGCCATCTCGGATGGCGGATATGATGCTGAAGAGAGTGCCCTGCCGGTAGCACCGTCAATGACGGATACCTTTACCGATGAGCTGCCGAGGTCAATGCCCAATAGTAACATAATGCTCTTTTTTTATGAGAAGGATCTCACAGTTTTGATAAATGTACGGATATTTTCCGTAGAAGCGTCCGGGGGCATCCCTCCACCGCAGGACCAGATCACCCTCCTGTTGTCTGACACTGACTCCATCATCTCCTTCACCCCTGCTTCAACATCTGCCGGCGTACCGAGGGCAAGCACATCGCGGGGAGGCAGATTGCCAAGCAGGGTGACACTCTCACCGGCCAGCTTTCTGATCTCACTGATCGGGTGGTCAAAGCTGAAATTAAAGAGATTAATTCCTATCTCTTCAAGAAATCCTGCCGTGATGATACCCGGGGCATCATTGTGAAAGAAGCTGACTTTCGGGTTAAAGGTTTGATAGATCCTTTTCATGTGGGGCAGGACAAACGTCTCGAAGTCGGGCTGGCCCAGGAAGCCTACAATGTCATCAAGGAGAAAGACGCCGTCAATATCGGGGAACTTCTCAAATTGAAGGGTAAGCCAGTCGATGACAAAGTCGGTGATGACCTTAAGAGCCTTCTGTGCCTCGTCGGGGGTGATAGCCAGTGCCAGCATGAAATCGGTGGTGCCGAAAAGAAATGAGGCGATATTGAGCGGGCCTCTGCTTGAGGCAAAGCGGTAGCGGCAATTGTTCTGCTTCAGCCTCTCCTCATACTTTCTCATCCTGCTGATAACGAAAGGCAAAAGACCGTCGGTCTTAACGTTGGGGCTGGCCAGTGACGCTATCGTCTCGGCAGTGCAGGTCAGCTTGATGGGATGAGGAAAATCGTTTTCGGTCCATACCAGTTTGGTGCCGAAGGCCGACGGTTCGGTGCACATTCCGTATTCTGCCCAGAATCCCGGAAGAAAGATAACCTCCGGAAAAGTCTGCATCGATTTGATGTTTGCATCAAACCAGGTCTCCGGATCAGTGAAATACTCAAGGATGGTTGAGCCGTGCCAGCCAGGGAGCCAGGGGCTGTCAATGATAAAACCTATCGGACTCTCCTTCGTCCTCTCCCCGTTAATGATCCTTAACAGGGTCTCCCAATGCTGCTCGTTCATGTTTTCTTAATTGAATATTGTCATATAATCTGCTGTCAGATACCCGGAACGTAGTAAAACTTCAATCCCCGGTAATAGTCAAGATCATGTTCCGGCTTGTCAACCCCTTCCGGGAATGGCATCCGGGAGAATGTCCGGAAGTATGACAGGCAGGCATCTTTCCACCAACGTGCCTCCCTGGCCTGTATTTCAAGCAACTGTCTGACATGCTCATACTGCTCGCCATCAATCCTTCCGTTAAGCGTTATCCAGTAAGCTCCGTATGCTTCTGCCTGGTTGACTCCTTCCTGGTAGCTGATGCACATTTCTTCCCAGAGGGTTTTTCCTGACTTCATACGGTAATCCCATGGCAGGTGATGAAACCATAGCAGCAGTTCTTCAGGGCACTGAGCCGGGTCATTGAAGATGCCATCCAGCGGTGGGAAGTACTGGCTCACAGCGTTGCTTCCCGACCTTGTCCGGTCAAAGCCAATCCCCGCTGTGTCGGCACGGTGGTAATAGACTGAGGTCCAGTCCGGCCGGCCGCGGTCAACCCACGGTCCCGGCCCCCAGTGGTGTCCTTCGGCCATAATGTGGTGAAGACCCAGTGGGGTCATGTAGTTTACCGCCGCCTCACGCGATGAGAGCATCATGGTGCCTATTCCCTCCACTATCTCACTGTCGTGACTGATTGTAAGTCTTATCCATTCATCAGCGATCTCCTCACTGGTGAGCGTGGGCTGCCATGCCAGCCTGCCGAAGGCATACCAGTTAGCCTGTCCGAAGAGATGACCGGTCCAGTTTCTTTCACTGCCGGTGTTGGCCACGCCGGCCATGCCCGTCAGGCTGTGGCCGTGAAGCGAGCCGTCGATCACGTCAGCCACCTCCGAGCCGGCGCCGAGGGCATAGGTGTCGCTCTGAAGGCACTCTTCGAAGAGAGGTGCAAGGAACACCAGGTGTGTTGCACAACCAAGGTACTCCTGCGTTATCTGGAACTCCGTCATCAGAGGGGTGGAAGGCATGGCGCCAAAGAGCGGATGAAAGGGCTCGCGGGGCTGGAAGTCGATGGGTCCGTTCTTTACCTGTATAAGCACATTATCCCTGAAAGTGCCGTCAAGCGGGACAAACTCGTTGTATGCCTGTTTGGCCCTGTCATCAGGCACGTTGTTGTCATAGACGAATGCCCGCCACATCACAACGCCACCATAAGGTGCTACAGCGTCAGCAAGCATGTTTGCCCCGTCTGCGTGTGTGCGTCCGTAATTCTGTGGACCGGGTTGCCCCTCGGAGTTAGCCTTGACGAGGAAGCCGCCAAAATCAGGAATGAGATCATGGATCTCCGCGGCCTTGTCGCGCCACCACTGTACCACCTGCGGATCAAGAGGATCAGAGGTGGGGAGCCCGCCAGCCTCAGAAGGGGCACTGAAACGAGCGGTGAGATATACCCTGATCCCGTAGGGCCTCATCACATCGGCAATGGCTGCCACCTTGCGCAGGTAGGTGGGCGTGAGCACAAGTGCATTGGCATTGACATTGGTTATGACAGTGCCGTTGATACCTACAGAGGCGTTGGCCCTGGCATAGTCTTTATAACGCGGGGAGATGTAACCAGGTAAAAGGTGCCAGTTCCAGATTGAGCTGCCGGCATATCCCCTCTCCACGCTCCCATCGAGGTTATCCCAGTGGTTCAGCAGCCTGAGAACGGTGGCCGGCTTTTCGAACAGCGAGATATCGTCGGGCGACGACCGGGAGCCCACCACTCTCAGGAGGCGGAATGCCCCGTAAAGTACTCCTCTCTCGCCGTCGGAGGCAATGACCGTGACCCTTCGGCCCCTGTGCCTGACACTTCTGATGACAAATCCCTCCTCACCGGTGGTACCCGGAGTGATAT
Source organism: Bacteroidales bacterium (assembly GCA_034004025.1). Lineage (GTDB taxonomy): Bacteria > Bacteroidota > Bacteroidia > Bacteroidales > VadinHA17 > SR-FBR-E99. The sequence continues at coordinate 23,004 of JAVEXM010000018.1, read as the reverse complement.
CAGGCAGCAGGGCGTCAATCAGGGGTGATGATCCGAATGTTCCGGCAACGACTGTTCCCCTGCGGCTTGGGACTCCCACCATCTCAATGGTGTTTCCGGTCATGTGCCCGAGTCCGTCCGCCAGCTCTTCACCTGCAGCCCTGAGCACCTGGCTGTCGCCAGTGATCATGACACTGCTGAAGCTCCTTGAACACTGTTTCAGATATGCTCTGTCAGAGATCTGATCATACCTGAGCCAGAGTCGGTATCCGTCGTCCGCCCTTGCTGTTGTGAGCGTGAATGAAAAAATCAATATCAGTAAGGCTGCTGCTCTCTCTCTCATTGTAATTCAATTCTGCCTGTCTTGAGTGAAGACTCCCTTATAATAAGTTCGTGTGTCAGTATGATAGAGTTGACCCTTTCATACTGTGTACCTTCAAGTATCCTTATGATGGTTGAGGCGGCAACTTCGCCCATTGCCCTGCCGGGATAGTGTATCGTGGTGAGGTTGGGTTCTACGATGCGTGATACGGGGTCATCATTGAATCCTGCCACCGCAATGTCATCGGGGACCCTGTAACCTTTTTTCTTCAGCTCGCAGATGAGTGACACTGCCGAGGTGTCATTTGCGGTGAAGATGCCGTCAGGCATGGAGCCGTTGGCCAGCAGGCGGTTAATGATAGTCACGCCCGAGGTATCACTCAGGTCGGTGAGGATCAGCTGCCTCTCATCGTAGGCAAGTGAGCTGTCAGACAATGCCTGCCTGTACCCGCGGTACCTGTCGAGATAAACGTTCCGGTTCATACTGCCTCCAATGTGAACGATCCTGGTGCATCCCTGGTTAATGAGATGCCGGGTAGCTTCATAACCGGCCCTGAAGTTGTCTATTATAACACTTACGCAGTTGCCGCACTCAAGTACCCTGTCGAAGAAAACGAGCGGTATCTCCTTCCTGAATATCTCGGTGAATGGATCACTGTTCTTCGTCTCAAAGGAGAGTGACACCAGGAAGCCGTCGACCCTGCTGTTGAACAGCGCCTGGATATTCGCTTCCTCAAGCATGGCTGACTCCTCACTCTGGCTTATCAGCAGCTGGTAGCCCGCATTGTTTGCCACCTTCTCCATCCCCGAGATGACTGTTGACATGAAATGGCTGTCGATGCGGGGTATTATGACTCCCAGTGTCCGGGTCCTCTTCTGCCGAAGGTTGGCGGCGAACTTGTTATGCTGGTAGCCCATCTCACGGGCTGTCTGCATAATCTTCTTGCGTAGCTCCTTCCTTACCTGCGGGCTGTTGTTGAGGCCGCGCGAAACAGTGGATGCCGAGATGTTCAGCGCCTTTGAAATGTCATAGATAGTGACCTCCGCTTTTTTCTTCATTCCGGTCATAATTATTCAAATTAAGTAATAAAACCGGTACAATTGAAATATTTTGAAATATTTTTTGCAATCGGTTGCACAATAAATTCATATTTCATATTTTTAGTTACTCTTAATTCCGTTAAGGGAGGTTCCCTGAGGAAGAATTTACTTTATTTGTGTAGTTTGTCAGAAACCCTAATAACTAAATGACCATGCAACCGGCAATTGAAAAACTCTCGGTCAAGGAGAAGGTAGGCTACAGCCTTGGTGACGGCGCAGCCAACTTCATCTTTCAGACGATGATGCTGCTTCAGCTCAGTTTCTACACTGATACCTTCGGACTATCGGCCGGAGCAGCTGCAACACTATTCCTCATAGCCCGCCTTTGGGGGGCCGTCTGCGACCCCATCTTCGGGGCGCTGGCGGACCGCACCAACACCCGATGGGGCAAATTCAGACCCTGGATACTCTGGACGGCAATACCGTTCGGCGTACTGGGATATCTAGCCTTTAAAACCCCTGATTTCAGTCAGACAGGAAAATTGATATATGCATATATTACCTACCTGCTCCTGCTTACGGTCTACTCTGCAAACAACAACCCCTATTCGGCACTCAGCGGAGTGATCACCGGAAACATGAAGGAACGCACAAGCCTCTCCTCCTTCCGGTTTGTTGCCGTGACACTGGCCACGATAGCGATCATGGGCTTTACCCTGCCGATGGTTAACCATTTCGGTGCAGGCGACAGCGCCAGGGGATACCAGATAACCATGGGCATCTTCAGTATCATGGCTATAATATTTTTCTTTATCACCTTCTTTACCACAAAGGAAAGGATCGTTCCTCCTCCGCAGCAGAAGTCATCGCTGAAACAGGATCTCTCGGACCTGATCCACAACAGGCAGTGGGTGCTGATGTTCATCGTATTCCTCTTCATGTTCATCTTCCTGGCAATGCGCAACAGCATCCTGCTCTATTACTTCAAGTATTATCTTGATCCTGAGAGCATGAGAGAATTCCTTGTCAATATTGACAAAGGCCTCTTCGGCCTTCTCGAGGGACTGAAACTGACCGCTGCCGGTGCCAATTATGCCGACAACAGCTTCAGCGTAATTAATATAATAGGTCAGCTGTGTGCGATTCCCGGCATAGCAGTTGGCAACGCACTGGCCAGGAGATTCGGCAAGAGAGACGTCTTCCGCACATGGCTCGTGGTGGCAGGTATCATGGCAGCGCTCTTCTTTGTGGTACCACCGTCAGGCATCTGGGCAGTACTCATCCTCTCAATCCTCTTTAACTTCTCATGGGGCGTCACCATGCCATTGCCGTGGGCAATGATGGCTGACGTGGCCGACTTCTCAGAGTGGAAGTTCAACCGCCGTGCAACCGGCATCGTCTTCGCCGGCATAGTAGTCGGCCTAAAGGTTGGCCTGGCTGTAGGAGGCGCTGTAGCCGGATGGCTCCTCAACGGGTACGGATACGTTGCCAATGTGGTGCAGACACCCACGGCCGTGCAGGGAATCAGGCTCTCGGTGAGCATCTTCCCGGTTATAGCTCTTGCGCTCTGCATCATAGCACTCTTCATCTACGGCATCGGGAAGAAAGTGGAATACCAGATGCAGGATGAGCTGGCGGCCAGACGCAAGGAATATGAAGAATAATCTTAATAAAACAGTCATGTTTAAAAAACTAGTTATTCCGCTGCTGGTAATGATGCTGACAGCTTCGTCATGCAGCAGTGACGAGCATGGACTGAAGGATGCCTTTGGAGATCAGATGCTTATTGGAACAGCAATGAACAGGATACAGGTTGATGGCACTGACTCCCTGGCAAAGCCTTTCATTGCAAGGCATTTCAATTCAATCACCCCTGAGGATGCAATGAAATGGGAGAGAATCCATCCGGAACCCGGAAGATATGAGTTCGCCCTGGCAGACAGCATGGTGGCCTTCGCACGCAGTAACGGCATGGCTGTGATCGGACACGTTCTCGTATGGCACTCGCAGACACCCGCCTGGGTCTTTCAGGATTCACTGGGTAACCCACTGACTCGTGACGCCCTGCTGGAGAGACTGAGAGATCATATCCACACCGTCGTGGGCCGTTACAAAGGTCAGATCCTGGGCTGGGATGTGGTGAACGAGGCGGTGGACGAGGACGGCAGCATGCGCCAAACAAAGTGGCTGCAGATTATCGGTGACGACTATATCGAAAAGGCATTTCAGTATGCCCATGAAGCCGATCCTGATGCCGAACTCTACTACAACGACTATAACAATGAGGAGAGGGCCAAACGGGAGGGAGTAATCCTCATAGTAAAAGACCTTCAGGCAAAGGGAATCCGCATTGACGGTGTCGGCATCCAGGGGCACTGGCACCTCGATTCCCCGGACTTTGCAATTGTTGACGAGAGCATCAGCGAGTACGCCGCCATGGGCATGAAGGTGATGATCACAGAGATGGAGATCAACGTTCTGCCAACGCCTGTATGGCTCTACGGTGCAGAGATATCAAGGACGGCCGAATACCGCGATTCGCTCAACCCGTATGTCGCCGGGCTTCCTGATACAGTGGAGACACAGCTGAACAACCGTTATGCAGAGCTCTTCGCACTGTTGCTGAAACAGAGGGAGAGTGTTACCAGGGTCACCTTCTGGGGAGTGCACGACGGCTATTCATGGAAGAACAACTGGCCGATACCCGGCCGCACCAACTATCCCCTCCTTTTTGACCGATACTATGAGCCCAAGCCTGCTTATTATGCGGTTATCAGGGAAACAGAAAAAGCAAAAATGAATCAATAATAAAAAATCGGATATGAAACCATCAGCAAAACTGCCGTATAAGGATGCCTCCCTCTCAGTGAGGAAAAGAGTGGAAGACCTCATGGGACGAATGACCATAGAAGAGAAATGTGCCCAGCTAATGGGTCTGTGGAACGGAGGCGTGGAGGATTTCAAGCCTGAGATCTTCGATGATCCGGAAAAGATGAAGGAGATTTTCGGGAGGGGATGCCATTCGGTCCATCCCGCTCCCTTTGGCATCAAAGAGACAGTAAGGATGCGCAATGCCATCCAGAAATATCTTGTTGAGGAGACACGCCTGGGCATACCTGCACTCTTCGTCGACGAGGGACAGCACGGTATGATGAGGCCCGAGGCCACCGTATTCCCGCAGGCCATCGGACTGGCATGCTCATGGGATACCGCTCTGTTTGAGAAGGTATACGGCATAGTTGCGCACGAGATGCGCTCACGGGGAACGCATCACGCCCTCACCCCTGTAATAGATGTGTGTCGTGACCCGCGCTGGGGACGTACCGAGGAGACCTACGGCGAAGACCCCTACCTCAACGGTATGCTCTCAATAGCTGCCGTGAAAGGACTGCAGGGAGGAGATACGGGCAAGGTCGGGAAGGATAATGTTGCAGCCACCCTGAAACATCTCGTCGGTCACGGCGAATCGGAGGGCGGACTGAACCAGGGCCCGGCCAACTACTCCATGAGGGTGCTGCGCGATTATCACATGCCACCTTTTAAGATGTGCATCGACCATGCGCGGCCGGTGTCAATCATGCCATCATACAACGAGGTGGACGGCGTGCCTTCGCATGCCAGCAGGTGGCTCCTCAAGGAGTTGCTTCGGGAAGAGTGGGGTTACAAGGGAATGATAGTCTCAGACTACTACGGTGTGGACCATCTGTTCAACAAGCACTTCGTCTGTCATGATGCCACCGAGGCTGCAATGACAGCGTTCAACTGCGGTGTGCAGTATGAATTCCCTCAGGCCAACATGTACCGGGTTCTGCCGGAGCTCCTCAAAAAGAAGAAGATCAGGAGAGAAGATATCGACAAAGCCGTGGAACAGGTGCTGACCTTCAAGTTCAGCCTGGGACTCTTTGAAAATCCCTTTGTGGATGAGAAGCAGGCCGTCAGCGTCAGCAAATCACTGGCTCACAAAAAGAGTGCACTCAAGGCAGCTCATGAGTCAATCGTGCTGCTGAAGAATGACGGACTGCTGCCGCTCAAAAAGGGCAAATACAAAAGGATAGCAGTCATAGGGCCGTGCGCAAATGACCTGTGGTTCGGGGGCTACTCCGGAGAGCCCTATGAGAAGGTGAGTCTCCTTGACGGCATCAGGACCCGGGCCGGCAACGACACTGAGGTGCTCTTCGCGCAGGGATGCAGGCTGACGATCAACACCACCATAAGCTACTTCAACTGGAAATATGATGAGATCAAGTTCGCTTCGCGTGATGATAACATGAAGCTCATCAGGGAAGCTGTGAAGGTAGCATCAGGCGCTGACCTGGTCATCCTGGCCCTTGGGGAGAATGAACATCTCTGCCGTGAGGCATGGGCACAGAACCATATCGGGGATAACATGACACTGGATCTGTTTGGTGAGCAGGGTGAACTGGCAGATGCCATCACCGCCCTCGGCAAGCCCGTGGTGCTCTACCTGATGAATGGCCGTCCACTCTCCATCAATACTCTTGCGGAGAAAGTGCCTGCTATCCTTGAAGGCTGGTACATGGGACAGGAGACCGGTACTGCAGCATCCGACATCATCTTCGGTGAGGTCAATCCCTCGGGAAAACTTACCATCACCTTCCCGAAGTCGGCCGGCCAGCTGCCAATGTATTACAACCATAAGCCCAGCGCCCAGTGGCAGGACTACCTTTCACAGGATGTCAAACCGCTGTTCCACTTCGGCTACGGCCTGAGCTATACGAAGTTCAGGTACTCAAAGCCGGTGCTCAGGAAAAGCACCATCAAAAAGGGCGAGACGGCAAAGGTGACAGTAGAGGTTACCAACGCGGGCAAGATTGCCGGAGATGAGATAGTGCAACTCTATATCAGGGATATCGTCAGCAGCGTCACCCGTCCGGTAAAGGAGCTGAAAGGCTTTGCACGCATCACACTGAAACCCGGGGAGACGAAGAAAGTTTCATTCGACATCACTCCTGAAAAGCTGGCATTCCATAATATTGACATGAAATTTGTTGTGGAGCCGGGTGATTTTGAGATAATGACCGGATCCTCCTCACGCGATGAGGATCTGCAGAAAACAATACTGAAAGTGGAATGACAGGAACAAAGGCATTCTTGACTGTTCCCTTGTTGTTTGTCTCTCTTTTTGCTGCAATTGCACAGCCGTCAGGACAGCAGTGGGACAGCATAAGGAAGGCGACTGCTGAGGATCATCAACAGATGATGACCTTACTGGGTATTACGTCACTCCGGCCGGGTGTTGACGGCATGAATCCAGACGCCCCCAATGCAGCCAATTATGATGAGGCCAAAGCCAATCCGTACCCTCTGTTGCCTGATCCGCTGAGGTTCCGCAACGGCAAGAGGGTGAAAACAGAAAAGGCATGGTGGAAGAAGAGGCGCCAGGAGATAGTTGAGGATTTTGAGAGAGAGGTCTATGGGCGCGTGCCTGACGGCATCCCACCTGTGAACTGGGTGGTTCTCTCTGAGACAAATGACACAATCGGTTCGTTCCCGGTGATAACCAGGACTCTCGAGGGGCGCGTGCGCGACTCCTCGGTACCGGAAATTACCGTAGACATACAGATGACCCTAACCGTCCCGGCTAACGCTGTCAGGCCTGTGCCGGTAATCATGCAATTTGGATTTGTATGGCCTGCCGGCATGGGACAGCCACTTCCAACAGGTGGTCAGGCCTCATGGCAGGAACAGGTGCTTGAGAGAGGCTGGGCCTTTGCGGTCATGCTTCCATACAGCGTTCAGGCTGACCACGGCGCCGGACTCAGGCAGGGAATCATAGGGCTTATGAACAGGGGCGGACCACGCAGGCCTGACGACTGGGGAGCCCTGCGCGCATGGGCATGGGGAGCAAGCCGTGCCCTTGATTACTTTGAGACTGAACCACTGACAGATGCGTCACGGGTGGGCATAGAAGGCCTCTCGCGCTTCGGCAAAGCCGCCCTGGTGACAATGGCCTTTGACACCCGTTTTGCCATCGGGCTCATCAGCTCCTCCGGCGCCGGCGGAGCGAAGCTCTACAGGCGCAATGCCGGGGAGATAGTTGAGAACCTGGCAGCTGACGGTGAATACCACTGGATGGCGGGAAACTTCCTTAAATATGCAGGGCCGCTTAAATGGGATGACCTGCCGGTCGACTCACATGAATTGATCGCCCTCTGCGCCCCTCGCCCTGTTTTTATAGGCAGCGGAGACAAAGGCGACGCATGGGTTGACGCACGCGGCATGTTCATGGCAGCAGTTGCTGCCGGTCCGGTGTACCGGCTCCTGGGGGCAGAAGGACTTGAGACTGCTGAGTATCCTGCTCTCAGCGAAGGACTCACTGCAGGAGAGATCGCTTTCCGCCAGCACACCGGAGGGCATACCTCCGGACCTAACTGGCCGGTATTCCTGGAATATGCTGCAGAGTATTTTAATAAATGACAAACCTGAAACCTATGAGACTATCTCCTATAATTTCATTGCTGATTCTTCTGCCCTTTATGTGCCAGTCATGCGGCGATCCTGAAGGGCCGGATGATCCTGAAATTGAGCCTGTGATAAACAATGCCGTCATTGATCCTTCAGTAACCTTCCAGGAGATGATCGGCTTCGGCGGATCACTGACATGGTATGCCGACAGGATAATAACAAGCCCGCAGAAAAACCAGATATGCCAGCTTCTTTTCGAAGATCTCGGGACCGATATCATCAGGTTCAAGAATAACTATTACCCCATGGACTGGCCGGCTGTCAAGACTACCGATGTAATGGAGAACACCTCAATCAAGAACCTCTATACAATCACCGGGGACCTCAGCACCATTGCCAGGCAGTATAATCCGGACATACAGTTTATGGTAAGTTCCTGGACACCGCCTTCAGCACTGAAAAGCAACGACAACCTGCGGGAAGGGACGCTGAAAAAGGAGGATGGAGCTTTCATGTACGAAGCCTTCGCAGAGTACTGGAATGATGTTCTTGATCACCTCCCGTTCAATCCTGACTACATAAGCATCCAGAATGAACCCGGCTGGGTCACTCCTGACTGGGAAACCTGTGAGTGGCGACCCACGGAGACCACTGACTTTCCCGGATTTGTCAATGCCTTCGACGCAGTCTGGAATAAGATCAGTACGCGGGAAAATCCACCGAAGATGCTCGGGCCCGAGGCTGAGAACATAGGTCACAGCAGCAAGCTGGGTGGCAACACCTTCGGACTCTTCTCAACACCGGTCAAAAACAAGGAGCACCTGGCGGCTTATGCATATCACACCTACAATTATTCGGTTTCAACGCTCATTGCACAGACAAAGGCAGATCTCAATATGATCCGCGACAGTTACGGCAACAAGCCCTGCATCATGACCGAGTACTCAAACTTTACATGGCTCAACACCGCCTGGTTCATCATCCAGAATCTCAATGAGGCCAATGCCTCCGGATACCTCTACTGGCTGATGGCCTGGAGCGATACCAATTCAGATTCCATGATCAAGCTGACCAGCTCAGGCAGCTACTCCCTTACTCCGTTCTATTATGTTATGAAGCACTTTTCCAGGGAGATTGACAGAGGGTACGTCCGTATCAATGTTTTGTCGCCTTTGATCCCGATGTCAGCCTTCATCGATCCTACAGGCAAAAAGATCACCGTTGTTGCTATAAATCCGACAGTTGATGCAGTCAATTACGATTTCAGTATTACCGGCAAGAGTGTAAAATCCATAAGGGCAGTCCAGACTGACGCGGTGAACAGCTACAAGGAGACTCAACCTGTCGGCACTGATAAGTATATCATTCTGAAGCCGAAGTCAGTAACTACAGTCGTTCTTGAGCTGTCATAATCAGAACAAACTATCCCGCCGATGAATAAGAACTCAGGCACCTTACCTTCAGCCTTTAACACATCAAGACTTCATGACCGCATGACTGCAAGACCTCAAGTCTCGAAGAGTTCAGACCTGAGAACCCTGTTCGCCTCCCTCCTGCTTGCCCTGTCACTATGTGGCATCCCTGCCGCCGGTCAGGAGCAGGCTGAAGTGATAATTTCAGCTGAGAAGAGTGCCGGATCACTTGCTCTTGTCTCTGCCGGCAGCTGTGCACCCCTCTGCGTAAGCCCCGGCAACTGGCCCGGTGTCATGCGGGCATTGACCGACCTGCAAAATGATCTTTCCCGTGTCACGGGGACCATGCCTGAACTAATCACATGCAAAAAGGTCCCAGGGGCTGATGTGATAATAATTGCCGGTACAATCGGCAAAAGCGCCCTTGTTGACAGGCTGGTCAGGAAGAGGCGAATTGATGTGAGTGACATTGCAGGCAAATGGGAGTCATATCTTATCGAAGCAATTGACAGACCCTTTCCGGGAGTCCGGAAGGCCATTGTAATTGCAGGCAGTGATAAGCGGGGCACGATCTACGGCATCTATGAGATCTCCAGGCAGATCGGAGTCTCACCCTGGCACTGGTGGGCTGACGTTCCGGTTCGTAAAAGCGATGAGCTTTATATGAATCCCGGTCGTTATGTCGCGGGAGAACCTTCTGTAAAATACCGGGGCATCTTTCTTAACGACGAGTACCCGGCACTGACAAGATGGGTCTCCTTCAGGTACGGTGATGTCACACCCTCAGCCGATCCTCCCATTCCACCGGGGGTGGCAAACTACGGAAGCGAATTCTACTCAAGGATCTTCGAGCTGCTGCTTCGGCTGAAGGCCAACTATCTCTGGCCTGCTATGTGGAACAATGCCTTCAACGAGGATGATCCCCGCAACGCGGCACTGGCCGATGAGTATGGCATCGTCATGGGCACTTCACACCAGGAACCTATGATCAGGGCGCAGAAGGAGTGGGACAGAAGATATAAAAACACCCTCGGCTACTGGAGCTGGAGTGACCACGCCGATACGCTGGTGAAATTTTGGCGCGACGGTATCCGACGCAACAGGGATTTTGAAAGTATCGTCACCATCGGACTGCGCGGTGCTGATGACACGGAGATGGGGCCGGGAGGACCGGCGGCGAACATAGCCCGGCTGGAAAAGATAGTGGACGTCCAGCGAAACATCATCGCTGAAGAGATAAACCCTGACGTCACTCAGGCACCCCAGATGTGGTGCCTCTACAAGGAGGTGCAGGATTACTACCAGGCCGGAATGAGGGTACCTGACGATGTGACACTGCTGTGGGCAGAGGACAACTGGGGCAACGTCAGACGCCTTCCCACAGGCGAAGAACGAAAGCGAAGCGGCGGGGCAGGAGTCTATTACCATTTCGACTATCACGGCGGGCCGCGCAGCTACCAGTGGATCAACACCAGCCCCATACCGAAGATATGGGACCAGATGTCGCTGGCCGGACAGTACGGTGCCGACAGGATCTGGATAGTAAATGTCGGACACTTCAGAGGCTATGAGATACCAATAGAATATTTCCTCTCCCTGGCATGGGATACAGAGGCATTCAGCAGCGATGCAATGTCGGAATGGACATCGCAGTGGGCCGCCTCGGTCTTCGGTCCTGACTTTGCCCCGGAGATCGCCGACATCATCTCTCGCTATACCATGTACAACGGGCGCCGCAAGCCGGAACTGCTGCGGCCTGACACCTACAGCCTGGTGAACTACAACGAGGCAGAGAGCATTGTTGAAGAATACAAAAGCCTGTCGGACAGAGCAGAAGCTATCGGGCATCAAATGCCGGAGGAGATGAAGGATGCATACTTCCACCTGGTCCTCTTCCCGGTGAAGGCATGCGCCCTGGTTAATGAGCTCTATGTCACCGCCGGCAAGAATACACTCTACGCGGCACAGGGCAGGTCGATGGCCTCGGCGATGGCTGACCGCACCGAAGAGCTCTTCAGGACAGACACTGCACTGATGGGGTACTACAACAGGGTTTATGCCGAAGGCCGGTGGAAACACTTCATGGACCAGGCTCACCTTGGATATATTGCCTGGAACGACCCGCCGGAGAACAGCCTGAGGCACATCAGACTCCAGAGACCAGCCGTTCCGGCTACTGCCGCACCGACAGTGGCCGTGGAGGGATCGAAGGCAGCATGGCCGCTGATAACAACCGACACTACGACGCAGACAACTCCCCTCCTGCCCCCGTTTGATGTCTTCAACAAACAGACAAGATATTTTGAGATCTTTAACCGCGGCACCGATCCTTTTGAATACAGTGTTGAAGCGGGCAAGCCATGGATCATTATCAGTAAAACCTCCGGAACCATTACTGACCAGCAAAGAGTGGAGGTATCCGTTAATTGGGATGAGCTGACCCACGGACTTAACGAGGGATATGTTACTGTCACTGCGGCAGGCGGCGAGACGCAAATAGGAATAACAGCCTTCCGGCCTGTAACTCCTGACCCTGCCACTGTTGAAGGTTTTGTCGAGGCAGACGGATATGTATCAATGGAAGCAGCCAGCTATACCTCCCGGCATGACACTGAAGAGAGGTACTGGGAGTGGATTGAAGACTACGGCCGCACCCATTCCGGCATGCGCGCAACAGCAGCAACTGACGCTCCTCCTGCAGTGCCAGGGAAAGATTCACCCGTGCTTGAGTACAAAATGTATCTCTTCTCAACGGGTGAGTTTGAAACAGTGCTGCACATGGCTCCCTCACTCAACTTCCTGCCTGACAGGGATTTCCAGATAGGCATATCGGTTGATGACGGTGACCCGCAACTGCTCACGGTAGTGCCGAAGGAGTTCAACGCCGAGAACGGCAACAGGGAATGGGAGGAGACTGTGAGGAACAGCACCCGCTATGTCAGCGATAAGATCAACATCACCGAACCCGGATACCATATCCTTAAAGTGTGGATGATCGACCCGGGAATGGTGCTTGAAAAGATTGTTGTAAATACCGGGGGACTGAGGCCGTCGTACCTTGGCCCGCCGGAAAGCCACTCAGTGCAGTCATCAGTCGGCAGCCCTCAGCCGGCAGTCATCAGCCGGCAGCTTGAGGCTCCGACAGCGGAGGAGGATCAATCCCGCATCCGCCAGCTGGCGGATCGGGACGGCAATAGTGTTATATTGAACATAATCAACCATTTGACCGCAAGACCGCAGGATTGCATGACAGAAATCAGATCTTGAGACCTTAAGAGAAACATCATGAAAACACGAATTATCATCATCACCGCGACTATCCTGACACTTCTGGCCTCCCTGCCTCTGCACGCACAGGTGAGACTGCCCCGGCTGATCAGCGACGGCATGGTGCTGCAGCGGGATACGGAACTGAAAATATGGGGCTGGGCCGCTCCGGGTGAGAAAGTAACCCTGGAGTTTATCGGTCAAAAATACGAAGTAACAGCTGATGAATCAGGAATATGGAAAGTGACTTTGGCACCTGTCAGTGCCGGCGGGCCACATGATATGCTGATAAGGGCAAGCAACTCCACAACCGTGTCAGATATCCTGGTGGGTGATGTGTGGCTCTGCTCGGGTCAGTCGAACATGGAGCTCCCCATGAGGAGGGTTCGTCCTCTCTATGAGGCCGAGATCGCTGCGGCGGAAAACAATTCTATAAGGTCGTTTACCGTGCCAAAGGTATTTGTCTTTAAAGAGCCGCAGAGCGACCTCTCCGGAGGCAGATGGACGGCTGCAAACCCGGAAACGGTATTAGATTTCTCAGCTGCAGCCTGGTTCTTCGCAAAGGAGATATATGACAAATACAATGTTCCTGTGGGACTTCTCACCTCAGCCTTCGGCGGATCACCGGCTGAGGCATGGATCAGCGAGGAGAGCCTCAGGGAGTTCCCGGTACACTACAATGAGCTTCAGAAATACAAGTCGGATTCGCTCATGGCTGCCATAGCCGCCGCTGACCATAAACGCACGCAGGATTGGTACAATCAGCTTATGAGGGCTGATGAAGCCTATAAGACCCCCGGGGTAAAATGGCATGATATGGCCATGTCAACGGACAACTGGAAGACAACGACAGTTCCCGGACACTGGTCAGCCACGGATCTCAAGGGCCTGAATGGCGTTGTATGGTTCAGGAAAGAGATAATTGTACCGGCATCGGCGGCAGGACAACCCGGTAGTATCAACCTCGGGAGGATCGTTGATGCGGACTCAGCATTTTTGAACGGAACCTTCATTGGCACAGTATCTTACCAGTATCCTCCGCGACGGTATACAATCCCGGCCGGCCTGTTAAAGGAAGGCAGCAATATTTTGACCGTAAAAGTGATAAGTAATATCGGGGACGGAGGATTCGTACCGGAAAAACCTTATGATCTGTCTGTGGGTGACTTCCAGACCAGCCTTGAGGGCGAGTGGAAATACAAAGTAGGGGCTGTAATGCCGCCGCTGAGGGGACAGACATTCTTCGGTTACAAGCCTGCCGGACTATATAATGCCATGCTGGCGCCCTTGCTGAACTACAGCATAAAGGGCATTCTCTGGTACCAGGGAGAATCGAATGCCGGAAGACCGGATGAGTACAGGAGTCTCCTGCCTGCCCTGATAAGAGACTGGAGAGAGAGCTTCGGCCAGGGTGATCTGCCCTTCCTGCTGGTACAGCTGCCGAACTTCATGGAGGCTAAGGAAGATCCCTCGGAGAGCAGCTGGGCCATGTTCAGGGAAGCGCAGACGGAAGCGCTTAAACTGCCGGCAACGGGAATGGCTGTGACAATTGATATTGGCGAATGGAATGATATCCACCCTCTTAACAAAAAGGATGTCGGGACAAGACTGGCACTGGTTGCCATGAAGGTTGCATACGGAGAAGACGACCTGGTCTCGTCCGGACCTGTGTTTAAGGGAATGACCATAAAGAGAAGAAAAATAATCCTCAGCTTTGATAACACCGGGTCAGGGTTAATGGTGAAAGGCGGCGGGAAGCTTCAGCAATTTGCAATTGCCGGTGCAGACATGGATTTTAAATGGGCAAAGGCAAAAATCAGGGGAGATAAGGTTATAGTCAAAGGAAGAAAAATAAGACACCCGGTTGCTGTCAGGTATGCATGGGCTGATAACCCTGTTGGAGCCAATCTCTATAACAGGGAGGGTCTGCCTGCAGCGCCGTTTCGTACTGATATCAGGGAGTAGGCCACCTTCGCTAAGGCTTCGGTGGCTGGAAGCAGCAGGCAGCAGTGGTTAGTCTTCAGTCGGCTGTCCACAGTCAGCAGCCATTAAGATTTCGTAGAGCCTGCCCCGATAGCCGTATGGCGTATCGGGGCATTACACCACTGCAGATGTCCGAAACCCGAAATTCGCAATTCGCGAATGGCCTATCCGTGGCGTTTCCTGCCCCGGTAGAGGCAGTTCTTATCATCACACATAGTGCAATTATAGGGAGCAAATATCACCTCCCTGCCAATCCCGATAATTCCGCTGACTGACTTGACGGGTTTCATCATCGCCGAGGCTGAGAGGGTGACACAGCAATAATTATCCCTGAAGAAGCTGAACAGCTTGTGTTGCTCGGCCAGGTCCCATCCGCAGTAACCCGGACTGAACCTGTTGGTAATCCCGTAGCCGCCGGCCTCCATCGTCCGTCTGAGCTCCTGCTGCATCATGTCAGCTGCCTTTTCAACCACCATGGTTCCTGCCACATCATAGACATACCCTTTCAGCAGATCAGCATCCGCCGTACTGAATCTGCCCCGATTGCTGACCGTTACCCCTGCTGTGCAGACAAAGAGGGCAACCTTCTCCGCCTCCCGGATCTGCCCGGTAACATTGGGGCCAGGGTTGAAGATGACCTCCTGAAGCTTAATTGTACCGGCATCAGGATCAATTACGATACCATCAATTATCCTGTACTCCGCCCTGATCTCCTCAAGCAGCATGAGCTCATCATATACCTCAACGATAAGGGCTGTGAGATATCCCGGGGCCTTGCCTGTGGGATATCCCATTGCTCTCTCCAGCGCCCTGGCGGAGGGAAGAAGATCTCTGAATGTATAGCGGAAGGTTCTCAGGATTGATGAGTTGCCTGATAATGATCAATAAACCTGATGGCATAGTCATCCCTGCCCAGAACAATATCTGCCGCGCGCACTAGTCCTGTTATCTTTTCAGGATTGGCAATCGGGCATGTCAGTCCGTACATGATTGACATGGCCATGTAGGCATTATTGATGTTCTCACGGTTGGGGAGGCCGAAGGAGATGTTGCTTGCTCCCTGCGTGATGTTATGTCCCAGCCTGTCATGCACCAGCCTTATGGTCTCCAGTGTTACCCGGCACGCATTGGGGTCGGCGCTGACAGCCATGGCCAGCGGGTCAATAATAACATCCTCCTCCTTAATCCCCATGCGGACAGCACGTTCAATGATCTTTTCGGCTATCCTCAGCCGCTTCTCAGGGTCATGGGTAATGCCGTCATCATCAAGGACCAGCCCTATGATTGCAGCATCGTACTCCTTTGCAATGGGGAGGAGCCTCTCCAGCGACCGCTCTTCACCATTCACCGAGTTGATGAGGCACCTGCCCCTTGCCACCTTCAGAGCTGCCTCTATTGCTTCAGGGTTTGGAGAGTCAAGGCAGAGAGGTATGTCAAAGTTGTCCTGCAGCGCCATGACTGCTTGCGGCAGCAGCTCTTCATCCACCACCCCGGGAAAACCGACGTTGACATCCAGAACGTCAGCCATAGCCTCGATCTGCGACCTGGCAATGGAGAGCATATATTCAAAGTTCTTCTCCTGAAGAGTGGAAACAAGCCTTTTTCGCCGGGTAGGATTGATTGACTCACCGATAATGATGACCGGTCCGTCTGTATCTATTATAACCTCTTTTGTTTTTCCCGACAGTACTGTTTTCATAAGCCAGTGCTATTTATCAGACAAACCGGATTCAACAGTCAGCCGCATGTTACTGAGCAAGGGTGTTCAGGTAATCAACCGCACCCTGGGGGTCAGGAGAATAGAAATCGGCGCCAATCTTTTCGCAGAACTCAGTAGTTACCGGTGCTCCCCCCACAAGGATACGGAGGTGTGGGAATTTCTCCTTCAGGTTGGTCACTGTCTTGCGCATGTTCTCCATGGTAGTGGTAAGCAGTGCCGACAGTCCCACGACAGCTCCCGGGTGTTTCTCCGCGGCATCAATGAAATTATCAGCGCTCACATCCACCCCCAGATCAATGATCTCCCAGCCTGCACCTTCTATCATCATGGCTACCAGGTTCTTTCCTATGTCATGCAGATCGCCTGTCACCGTTCCGATGATAAAGGTCCCCTTCTTCTTAGTCTCACCGGAGAGATAATAGGGTCTGATATGTGTCATTGAGCTGCTCATTGCCTTTGCGGCCATGAGCATCTGGGGAACGAAGATCTCATTCCTGCTGAACTTTTGCCCTACGCGGGACATTGCAGGAATGAGGGCCTCCTCCAGAATTTCATCAGGACTGATGCCCGCATCAAGTGCACTCCGTGTGAGTTCAAAAGCTCCCTCCTGGTCTTTCATGGAAGGAGGATATGGCGATTTTATATCAATCTTGCCAAATTCAACGCAGGCAGAGAGTTTCTCGAGAAGCTGATTCATTTCAGAAATTTATAACTGTAAAACGGGCCTGATTCGGCAAAAATAGGGAAAAAAGTGCCCGTGGACGCAGCCACGGACACTTTAACCTGAACCAACCCTAACTAATCACTAACTTCATATTGTATTTCAAATCAGATCAATCATTGATATTGGTTCCTCTCCGGAAATAATTATCCGCTATTGCGAAAGATTAGTATCCCGGATTCTGATATACTGCTTTTTCGGCTTCGCTCAGTTCCATGCCATCAAGCTGACCCTGCGGTATGGGTCGCAGATAATGTTTCGGCTCGATTGTACGGGTGTATATCACCGGTGTATGGTCACCATAAGCAGTACCGCAAATCTCATAAGTCTCAGCGATCTCATCCCATTTCTGTGTACGCACCAGGTCGAACCAGCGGTATCCCTCTCCGAACAGCTCGCGTGAACGTTCTTCAAGGATATAGTCAATGGTTATCGTTGCAGGGGTGGCAGCCATCATTTCAGCACTGAAGTCTGCATCTTTTGGTACATTACCGTTGTTATCCCAACGCCATTTACCTGCACGTGCACGAAGGACATTCAACAGATCCCTGGCATTCTTGCCGGCTTGCGTGGAAGCCCCTTTCACAGCAGCCTCAGCAGCTATTAGATAGAGCTCCGAGAACTTCGCAGCGTAGAATGGACGGGTAATGCCCGCGTTGGGCTGACCCAGACCGGTGCCATTGTCAGTACGATAGGTACCCAGCTTCCAGAATCCCGGATAGACAACCCTGCTTATGCCGCGGGGGGAGATAACATAATCAGACCTTCCGGGCAACTCTCCCGCACCAATATTGCTGCTGCCTGACCCTGTCGGATAGACAATGGGTGTGGCCGGTTCCTCATCAAGGAAAGTGAGGACAGCATCACCGGGATAAATCAACAAACCGTTGGCATTGGCCAGTGAAGGACTGGTGTTGCCGCCTTTTGGCCAGTTCCCCCTGTAGACAGTGGTGAAAGTACCGTCATAGCGTGAATCGTTTGTTTTGTCAACAAAGGTATTTTCAAATACCCCGATCGGCGGGCACATTCTCGTCCAGGGACGTCCGAGGTGCTGTTCTGCTTCACGCTGTACGGAGCTGACACCGGAACTTCTGATGGTAGTATAGTTCCACGTCACCATCCATACCGCAAAGTTATCCGGAGCTCCTCCACTTCCATAGGTGAGGCTGCCTCCGTTATAATACTCACTTGCCTCCGTATGGTCAGCCCACAACAGGTGCTCCTTGTTTCTGTCGTTCTCCGCCAGGTTAACATCATAGTAGGTATCCATCAGTCCATAGGGCCCGGGGTTGTCAATTGCAGTAACAGCTATATCATATGCCTGCTGGAAGTACCACTGGGCGTCATGTCCGTCGGGATCGCTCCGTGCGGTCTCCGGATAGGTGGGGATATTATTGGGGTTTTCCAGCCACCAGCCGTAGGTAAGGTAAGCTTTGGAAAGGAACAGCCGCGCGACCGTTTTGGTAACAGCGCCGGTCACACGCGGGGTCTCTGGCAGATCATTTATTGCTGTGAGCAGATCAGGGAAAACGGCTTTGGTATAGACCTCGGGCACAGTATTCCGTACAGAGGTCCTTACGGGCGTCGTGTTGAACATCAGTTCACCTGACCCCAGATCCAGCGGCACTCCGCCGAAGGTCTGAACAAGCAGGAAATAGTCGAAGGCCCGAAAGAACCTTGCCTCTGCGATAAGAGCATCCGAAATGGTGCCCACTTCGGCAGCATTTTCAATGACTCCGCTGGCAGTGTTGATGTTTGAGAATGCCGTTCCCCATAATACGTCGGAACGGCTGCTTGTGGAAGTAAGTGATCCTACGCCTGACAGGTCATGATCCTTGAAGTTTCCATCGGCACTCTGGGCATATGTCGCTTCATCGGTACCGGTCTGGGTAGCATTGTAGTAGTAAGCTTGCCCGTATATCCAGCGCAGGTGTGCGTACATGGCTGTTAATCCGCCCATCACGCCTTTCTCGGTCTTGAAATAACCGGGTTCATAAATACTCCGTGGCTGTTCTTCCAGGATATCAGAGCACGCTCCAAGGAACAACGCTAACAAGACTGTTCCGAAAACTCTTTTTATATATACACTTTTCATTTTCGTCTTTTTTTTAGAATGTCAAATCAATGCCAACCAGGTAGTTACGTGTTGTTGGGGTGTTAGTGCCTATGGTCAGCAGACGTCTGAGGTTGCTGGACAATGCTACTGCTGCATTCTCATTCCCAAATGAATTGGTTTCGGGATCCATGCCTGACTCCTTGTTGTAGGGAGAGAATAGGACGAACGGGTTCTGTACCGTAACATATAACCTGAGCCTGCTAATGCCTGCCTCTCTTATTCGGTTGTTATTGTCAATGTTGTAACCAAGAGACATTGTCCTGACCTTAAGGAATGATGCGTCGAAGTAACCCAGTGTACTGGCGTATTTCGGGTTGTCACCACTCAATACACCGGCGGGATTCGGATACTTGGCATCGGTGTTCTCAGGTGTCCAGTAGTCTACTTTTACGTTCCCCCGGCGACCGGTCATCATATTCAGGTAGCCTCCTCCCGAGTAAAGGGTACTGATCAGGATACCCCCGTTCTTGAATACACCAACTGCACTCAGATCAAATGCCTTGTATGATAAACGTGTATTAAATCCTCCCATGAAATTGGGTTCAACGCTCATAATCTGGCGGTCATCCGGTCCGATCTGTCTTACCGGTGAACCGTCAGCATTGAAGTCGCCGGTATATTTAACCTTTATCATTCCTGCATTTCCACCAGGTTCGTAGACAGTCAGATACTCATCCCCTTCCTGCCATAAGCCTGTTTTCTCATAGTCATAGATGCAATCAATGGGGTGCCCTACAAACCACCAGTTGCTTTCATCCCTCTCCTGTCCGGATGCAAGAGCGACAAGCTTATTGCGGTTTGCATAGAGGTTGAGTCCGGCTTCCCATGTAAAGCCATTCCGGTTTTCAATTATCACGCCGTTAAGAGAAAACTCGACTCCCTTGTTCTGTGTCTGCCCGATATTTGCCATATAGCTGCTCACGCCCGATGTGGGGGGCAGGTTAACACTCAACAGAATATCCTTGGTATTCAGGACATAATACTCTATGGTACCGGATAAACGGCTCCTCAGCAGTGAGAAATCGAGACCGACGTTCCATGTGTCAGAGTATTCCCATCCCAGATTCTGGTTAGGCAGCTGGGATACATAGTAGCCTATTGAATATTCGTCTCCGAAGTTGTAAGGCCTGGTGTTCAGAAGTCCGAGTGTTGCATATGGATTAATTGACTGGTTGGAGGTTTGACCGTAGCCTACCCGCAGTTTCAGCTGATCAATCAGGGAGACATTACTCATAAACGATTCGTTACTGATATCCCAACCGACTGAAACGGCAGGATAGGTATGCCACTTCTGACCCGGTGCCAGCCTTGATGAGGCATCAGAACGAATACTGGCTGTCAGCATGTAGCGGTCGTCATAGGAGTAAATAGCCCGAGCCATATAGGAAATCAGACCGGACTCATAATAATTCTGGTTATTCGGGTTAACTGTTATCTCTCCTGCTGCCCGTCCGATATTGTAGAACTGGAACGCATCAGCGGGAATATCTCTTGCCGAAACGTTAGAACTGTGATAATGGGTTTGCTCGGCAGAGTACATCGCAACAACATTCACCATGTGTTTTTCGGCGAATGTCCGGTTGTAACTCAGCAGGTTCTCAATTGCCCAGTTGGTTGTCAGCGAGTTACTGATTGAGGCAGTTGAAGGAGTAGTGGCTGTGGCATTGAATACACCCTCTCCTGTATAGCTGCCACCGTTGCTCATGCGAAAGTTCAGTCCCACATTTATACGGTAGCTCAAACCTTCGATACCGGGAATCTTTACCTCACCGTAAACAGTATTGTATGAGCCATACGCCTTTGTCAGGTCTATCCATTTATCTCCCAGTGCTTCTATTGTTTCCCTGGCATATACCCAGTTTTCATCCAGCGGCATCTTAACGGTTCTTTTAAATGTTCCGTCATCGTTGTACGGATCTGCAATGGGGGAGCTGCTTAAGACTCCATAGAGACCCATGTTATTACCGTTATTAACTGAATAGTTGTTGTTTGAAATGAAGCCGAACCTGAAATATTTTCCTATCTCCTGGTCAAGAGTACCACGCATTGAAAAACGGTTGTAGTTCTGTCCTGGCACCACGGCTTCATCGCGGTAGTAGCCAACACCGAAACGATAGTTGCCCTTCTGTGTGCCACCTGTGACACCCAGGTCATGGCTTGTAACCATACCGGTTTTATAAAACAGATCCTGCCAGTCGGTATTTACATTATCGAATTCATCCTCTCCGTTTGTATACTGTCCGCGGGCTGCCCGCAGGGCAACAAATTCAGGGCCTTCCATCATGGGATATGGAGCGAATACTGTCTTTAGTCCCACATAACTATTGTATGACACCTGTGCCTGCTGACCGGCTCTTCCCGAAGTCGTTGTTATCAATATGACTCCGTTGGCCCCGCGCGATCCGTAAATGGCTGTTGATGAGGCATCCTTCAGGACATCAATGCTTTTAATGTCATTGGGGTTTATGTCTCCAATAGACCCTGCGAACGGAATGCCGTCTACCACCACCAGCGGGTCATTGCTGGCATTAAGGGAGCGGGTACCCCGGATGCGGATCTGCATTGTGGCGCCAGGCTTGGTTGAGGTCTGTGACATATCCACGCCTGAAATGCGCCCCTGAAGTGCCTGTGAAATATTTGCTGCCGGCACATCACGCATCTCTTCTCCTCTTATTGAGGCAACCGATCCGGTAAGATCTCTCTTCCTGACGGTGCCATAACCGATTACCACTATCTCATCAAGGCCTATGTCGCTTGCCTCGAGGGTCATATTGACAACGGATCTCGACCCCACTGCCACCTCCTGGGAGGCATATCCGACAAATGAGAATACAAGTACAGGATTTGCCGTTGTCAGGGTAATACTGTATTGCCCTCCGGCATCCGCCAGAGTACCGTTTGTAGTTCCTTTCTCCAGGATGCTCACCGATGGGAGAGGTGTGCCGTCACTGTCAGTGACGAGACCGGTAATGACTCTTTGCTGAGTCATGCTCATCACTTCAGGATCCGATCCTGAGGCGAATGCCATGCCTGTCTGTGCAGGGATAAGCACTGCCATGAGCGCAAGGCTCATTAGTAATTTTCCGAAGTATTTCTTAAAAAGAATACCAGGGTTAAGAGGATTTTTAATCATAAGGTTTTTGTTTTAAGGTTAACTTTTCTGGTTTGTCAGCGGCAGGTTAAGGCGGTTGGCTGTTCTCTGCCGTGCTTTCAGGAAACAGGTTTCCTTTTCAGGGGGAGTTGTCGTTTATTCGCATGGTTGATAATTTATCTGATACAGATATATATTAGTCTCATTTTCATCCAGACCGCACCCGGATTGGTGACATAGCTTCAGGCAACCCTCAAAACGCCTGATTCCCGTCACTTTCTCCATCAAAACCCTGCAATTCTACCTTGGAAAATAGTCTACAACATGGTAAATGTAATAAATAATTTTAATAATGCAACCGATTGCAATATTTTTTTTTGTATGATTCGTCGCTTCTGGCAGTCATGCAAGTAATTTATTTTGGTTTTGTGTTAAGCAGAGGCCCCCCGGAGCTGGTTCCAAAACTGGTTTCAGGAAGCTGAAATGTAATCGGTATCAAAGGTGTCGGTAATAATGGGAAGAGGTATTGGAAGGACGAGCGACGCAGGTTCACAGGGCTGGGTGCGACCGGTTTAACGGTGATATTCCTGGGGCGGTTGACAACAGGGTGAATGAATGGTGGGGTATCTGTTGCGGCGTGTTGCTGTTCTTTCTGAGTCAGAGTAAGCAAGCAGGGTCCGGCAGGTGTCTGGCAGGATGTTATGTTTCTGTGTGTGAGTAGCCAGGGGGTTATGGGTATTGGCGGGACAGGCAGAACACAAAAAAGCCCCGAAGTCCGCCAACTGGCGGATCGGGGCTTCGTTTGTAAAGTCGGCGGCGACCTACTCTCCCACATTTTGCTCTGCAGTACCATCGGCGCAGGAGGGCTTAACTTCTCTGTTCGGAATGGGAAGAGGTGGAACCCCTCCGCTATAGCCACCTTAAGAC
>JAVEXM010000124.1:0-7073 GCA_034004025.1 Bacteroidales bacterium | reverse complement strand
CCAATGATTCGGTTCTTGTTACCGGTGGCAGCCTGCTCCAGGCATTTGACCGGCTGGAGGTGGCCGAGATGACTGCAATGTCACTTGTACTCGGAAAATCACTCGGGAGCGTCAATCCGATTTCAGACAGCAACCTCACGGACCTGGGAAGGGCCTTTTTCAGCGATTGATTTTTTCATCTTTGCCCTGATGTGCCGGTGATGTTAACAAAAATGTCAGGAAAATTCACTTTTCCGAACAGGGGCGATGCGGGATGTGAACCCGTTCATCTGATTATTTGTTTAACAACATAACAACAGCCTGATGGAAATAACCGCCGTAGTACTTGCCGCCTTTTTTGCCTCGATGCTGACCTTTTTTTCAGGGTTCGGGCTCGGAACAATACTATTACCGGTTTTTGCCATATTCTTTCCCGTTGATGTTGCAATTGCTCTGACCGGGCTGGTGCATTTTGCCAACAACCTCTTCAAAATTACCCTTGTAGGAAAGAAAGCAGACCTGCAGGTATTGCTGCGGTTCGGCATTCCTGCAATTCTGGCATCTTTTGCAGGCGCCTGGCTGCTGCTACGTATCACTCAGATGCCTGCATTATTTGAATACCAGCTTTGGGGGAGAACTCTTGAGGTCACTCCCGTGAAGCTTGTTGTTGCCATGCTGTTACTGGTATTCTCACTTCTGGAGGTAATCCCTTCGGTACAGCGGATTCAGTTCGGCAGGGATAAGCTGCCTGTTGGCGGACTGCTGAGCGGGTTCTTTGGCGGACTGACAGGTATCCAGGGTGCTGTTCGCAGCGCATTCCTCATCCGGAGCGGCCTATCCAAGGAGGGATATATTGCAACCGGTGTGGTTATCGCATCACTTGTCGACTTCACACGCCTTTCGGTGTATGCCACCCGTTTTAAGGAGGCAGCACTTTATGAACACCTGGCACTCATCCTTGCGGCAGTGGCTGCAGCCATGGCGGGAGCCCTGCTGGGCAACAGGCTGCTGAAGAAGATCACCCTCCGGTTCATTCAGATCATCGTAGCGGTTTTGCTATTCCTGATTGCCGCAGCTCTGGGGATGGGGCTTATTTGAAATTTCCTGCAACTGAAAGTTCCATTCAAACCTGACCTGTGTCTGAGACACGGATCAGTGCAGGCAATTGACCGGAAATTCCACCTGCCGGTCAGGAAAAAGTGATAATTTTACCCTGCCGGCAGGTTGAGTTATGTGCGGCATTATAACACGGAAATCTGAAAAACCGAATAGACTATGAGTATTGAATTAAGAAATGATTATGCATACTCATTGCTTGTCCCCACGAGCATGGGTGTGCGCATCACCCCGTTAAGCCACCAGCCGGTCCATTCAAGCGATACCTTCTTCATGCAGGCCACCAGCGCTGAGACAAACGTTGCAAGCATAGCGAGTTACCTGGGGATGCCGGTTAAAGTACTGACAGCATTCGTCAAAGACAGTCCCATAGCACAGTTCATTAAAAACAACCTCTCAGGCCGGCATATGACCTATGAGGGAAAGGAGGTTGCACAGGGCGGCCCCTGGGGATACCGGCACCAGTTCAATATTGCTGACATGGGTTACGGCTCCCGCGGTCCGCGTGTACACAATGACCGCGCCGGCGAGGTGGGGCGAACACTCAGTGTGAAAGACTTCGACCTTGACCGCATCTTCGGGAAAGAGGGGGTGCAGATTGTTCACCTCTCAGGACTGATAGGGGCATTGTCACATGAAACCAGCGCCTTCTGCCATGAGATTGCACGCGAAGCGAAAAAGCATGGCACACGCATCTCCTTTGACCTCAACTACCGCGCTTCCTTCTGGAAGGGACGTGAGAAGGAACTCTCCGGAGTCTTCCGGGAGATAGCTTCAGTGGCTGACATCCTTGTGGGCAACGAGGAGGATTTCCAGCTTTGCCTGGGAATAGAGGGCCCCGAAGCAGGAGGGAAGGACATCGGCTCCAAGATGGAAACCTTCAAGGGGATGATTGACCGTGTCAGGAAGGAGTACCCGGGAGCATCGGTTTTTGCCACCACCCTGCGCCAGGTACAGAGTGTTGATTCCCACCTCTGGGGTGCCATTATGTGGGAGGGAGGCAACTGGCACGTAATTGAGCCCCGTGAGATACATGTCCTTGACCGCATCGGCGGCGGCGACGGCTTCGTGGGCGGACTGCTTTACGGCATCCTCAGGGGATGGGAGCCCGCAAGATGGATTGAGTTCGGATGGGCCAGCGGTGCGCTGGCTACCACCTTCCTTACCGACTATGCCCAACCGTCCGACGAGGAGATGGTGTGGAGCGTCTTCGAGGGTAATGCAAGGGTCAAACGCTGACCTGTTGTAAAATACAGTCCCCGTACACCGCAGGATCTGCAGGGTACGGGGACTTGGCTTTTCGCGGGATTAACCGTGAGTTATTCAGATTTCTTCTGGTATGCCTTTACCCTTCTTTATCTTCTCCTCCAGGTCATTGACTGCTTTTTCTGCAGCGTCTATCTTCCCCTTCTTCTGCTGGTATTCATCGTCCTTTACCTTGCCTGAGGCTTTCTGTTTTTCCAGTTCTTCGCGGGCTACCCTGATCCTTTCCCTGGCCTGGGCTGACTTCTGTTCACCATCCTCAACCTTCTTGTCAAGCTCAGATTTTTTCTCCTGGTTTTTCATGCGCGCCTCCTCGGCTCTTGCCTGGCCGAAATCCCGGCCCTCAAGTCCGCCTTTGTTCCTGCCGTAGGCATTGCCCTTGCCCTTGCCTGCTTCTTTCTCTGCAGCTTCACCGGTTTTTTTCATTTCTTTCTCTTCAGCTTCACGAGTTTTTTCCGCTTCCTTCTCTACAGCTTCGGTAGCTTCCTCCTGTTCTTTCTGCAGGACTTCGTCAGCCTCTTTTACTTTTTCCTTACCCTTTTGTTTGGCCTGGTTCACCTCTTTTTTTGCTTTGTCACGGCCAGCCTGCTGCTGTGCAAGGGCCTCGCCACCGGAGATCAGGAGGGCTACGATGATAACTGTTACGGGGAGAATGGATAGTATCTTTTTCATGATCTTCTATTTGTTAAAGTTCATTAATCAGTGTGTCAAGCTTCATTGTTGCCTCTTCGATTTCAGTAATCGTACTGTCAATCTGCGTAGTTACCGTTTCGAGCTGTTCAATTTCTGCAGCTCTGGCCTTCCCGGCTTCTTTTGCTGCCTTCCCGGTGCAGCCTGCCATCATAAGGGCCAATACTGCGGATGCAATAATCATTTTTTTCATCATTGATCTGTTTAGGTTTTAAGATACAAATTTAGTAAGTGTCATGGAAAAAGGGGGTTTGTCCTGTTGAATTCCGATATGTCACCGACCTTAATGAAGTTCATCGGCAGATCTGTAACGTGGGCTAAATGAAGCCCTCTCTCCATTATGTCCTCATCGTCCTCCTCCAGGTACCAGGATACTGACAGCCTGGAATCATCATTCTTTATTACCGCCTTGAGGGTCTTGAGTATAGCTACTACAAATCCGATACTGTAACTGTTGACATACTCAAAAGAAAGAATAACTCTCGTGATGTCGGCCGGGTTTTTAACATAATCACTCACCCATCCGGAGACGTCATCAAAAAATTCGAATCTGTTTATAACAAGCCCCCTGCCCCTGATGAGAATTGTCCCTTCGCTCTTGAGGATAATTTCAGGAGAATTATCAGTAGGACCAATGTGCAGGTCCTTTAGATGCATTCAGTAATAACAATTAAAAGCAGTTCCGCCATTATGGCCGTAATTTACTAAAAAAAAAGCCAGATTGTGTTATGTGTGACAAATATCACAAACAGGGAAAGGTTATTCTTAGCGGCTGATTGTGACTTAATTCCGGGTTCAGGCAGTCAGCTGATTATAGTGTGGTTTCCTCCGGGTAAATCAATCGTCAACGTGCAGGTCAGCGCTGAAGAAGGCGAGGCCCCCCGCGGCAGTCTCCTTATAGAGGCTGGGCAGGTCTTTTCCGGTTTGTTTCATGGTCTGCACCACCTTGTCGAAACTGACCATATGGCGCCCGTCAGAGAGCATGGCGAAGGTGTTATGTGCAAGCGCCCTCGAAGCGGCAAAAACGTTCCTCTCGATGCAGGGTATCTGTACAAGACCTGCGATAGGATCGCATGTAAGACCCAGGTGATGCTCTATTCCCATCTCGGCGGAGTACTCTATCTGGTAGTTTGTGCCTCCGTAAAGTTGTGTGAGAGCCCCTGAAGCCATTGCACAGGCAGTGCCTATCTCACCCTGGCAGCCAACCTCGGCTCCGGAAATGGATGCATTTCGTTTTACAAGTGTACCAATGAGCCCGGCTGTTGCCAGTGCCTTGATTATGTCACTGTTAGTGTGCCTGTTGAATTGTTTTGAGTATTTCAGTACCGCCGGGAGGACACCGCATGATCCGCATGTAGGGGCAGTTGCGATGACTCCCCCGCAGGCATTCTCCTCACTCACCGCCAGGGCGAAAGCATAAAGGGTGGCCCGGGTACGGAATATGTTCCTGAACTGATGTGCCTTGCGCATATAGGAGTTAGCCTTGCGCTGAAGGTTCAGTCCGCCCGGAATAACACCTTCAGTTGCAAGCCCCCTCTTAATGGCAGTTTCCATGACACTCCATATCTCCCCAAGATAATCCAGGATTTCATTTCCTTCAGACTCAACAACATACTGCCAAAGTGTTATCCCCCTACTGTTGCAATAACCGAGTATATCATCCATGTTTTCATGAGGATATACATCGCCTGTCTCTCTCTGTCCGGTGTCATCAGTCACGGCTCCGCCGCCGATACTGTATGCCATCCAATCAGCGGTTACCCTGCCGTTGACGTCAATGGCTTCGAACTTCATTGCATTTGTATGCCGGGGCTGGATGATCTCCGGATGCCACTCTATTTCAAGTCTTCTTTTTCCAAAGGTCTTTTCAAGGGCAGCGTCGGTCCGGTGCCCCTTTCCCGTGGCGGCCAGGCTTCCGTACAGCGACACCCTGTATGATGCGGCACCTTCATTCTGAGCCATGAAACTCTGGGCAGCCCTTGCCGGGCCGATGGTGTGGCTTGCTGACGGTCCCCGCCCGACGCGGTAAAGGTTTTTTATAGTCTCCATGATGATTCAGCAGAGCTGGTCTCTGCTCCTGTTGAGGCCGCAAATGTAACAACAAATTCTGAAACAGGACTGTACGGTCAGTATAACCTTCCCCCCGGAGGGACCCCCGGTCAGGGGCTCATGAACCAGGCCGGCCAGGAGTTGTCGGTTCAAAATTCAACCAGGTGCTGTGCACCTTCAGATTTATTTATTTACCTTTATCACTGACTGATTATCTGATTTCCAACTTAAACAGTATTGAAATGAAGAACAAAGCCAGGTTTTTATATATTTTCCCTGCTCTGCTGTTTGTGGCAGAAGGAGCATATGCCCAGACTGACAGCCTGCAGAACCTGCCAAACCTCCTGCTTCCCAAATTCACTACCAGCGTGGTGAAGATGAAGTCGGGCGAAAAACGCAGGGCAGTACTCAACTATAACATCGTTGACCAGGAGATGGTGTTCATGCAACGTGACCAGTTCTTTGTGCTGAATGACCCTCAGCTGATAGATACGGTTTACATGGCTAACCGGGCATTCGTACCATTCGAGAAAGGTTTCTATGAGCTGGCACTGAGAGGTCCTGTTACCCTTTTCATACAGCACAAGGCATACGTGGAGTCAGTTGGCGTTCCAACAGGTTACGGGGCAATGTCACAAACCACAAGCTATAACTATGTAAAGGCAGTCTATGACAACAACGGAGCAATCAACCTTAAGCTGCCGGATGAGTTCAAAATAACAGACGACACTGAATACTGGGTTCTGACAGACGGAGTCATGAAGAACTTTGACAACAAGCGTCAGTTCCTGCAGATCTTCCCGGAAAAAGGAAAGGAACTCAAACAATATCTGGCAAAAGCCAGGCTTGACTTTGACGACTACCAGGCTGTCATAAAGCTGATTGAGTACTGCAATTCCATTCTCTGAGTAATTCTGTTGATTTAAGGGAAGCCGGCTGAACGTGACTGAAACGGCCGGCGGAAAAGTCATTGCTATTGCATGTAATGCAGGCCCTGGAAGGCTTTTATCAGGATAGAGGTAAAAGACAATGCCGGTATAAAAAACAGAAAGAGGGTGTCATTGAAGGCACCCTCTTTCGAACCAAACCTCACTTACTGATTAAAAATTCGGATTTCTGTCAACTTCTGCCGGCGGGACGGCAAGTATGAGTGATTGAATTCCCTTCCAGCCGGATTAGAATTTAACATAATCTGAACCCTTCTTCCAGCGCAAAAGATTTTATACATCATTCCCATCCCGGATTTTGCTGCAGGTTGGGATTAATCGAAGTCACACTGTAGGGGAAGGGGAACCATTCGTGTTTCCCAGCCTGAAAACCAGTTGTTTTACCGGCATTAGGTTCCGAATATGTGACATATCCTCTATGTGCAGCCTCATCGTCAACAAAGAAGGCATCTTTGAGTGAAGGGATATGCTTTCCTGCATTCTTTGCCTTGTCAAATTCACCCCAGCGCTTCATATCTATCCAACGTGCGCCTTCACACCACAGCTCATAGTTTCTTTCCTTCTTGACTTCATCCAGAGTCAAAGCGGTACTGACATGAGCTGATCCTGCACGCTGCTGAACCTTCTGGAGATACTGCAGACCATCGTTGTCGCTTGTCTGGGCGCAGGCCTCCGCATAAAGGAGAAGGACGTCAGCATACCTTGCAACAATGTAGTTGTTGTACCGGTACGAAGAGGTTGTCAGCACATCTGCAGGAGTTGCGATATGCTTTTTCTGAAGAAAACTGGACTGTCCGTAGAGGCCCTGAACATTATTGATTCCACGTAGTGGGTCTGCGAGCTTCTGTGCTACGGTCATGCCATTTATATTCCCGTTATCGCTTGGCCATTCAAGTTCGGTCAGGAACTCCTCATACGACAGCATAGTGGCTTTGCGGCGATAGGAATCTCCGTCATTTGCTGCGAACTCATCGGCGAACTCATCTTCAATAGCCAGACCGCCCCATCCCTGTGCAGCCATATATAGAG
>JAVEXM010000123.1:5246-7109 GCA_034004025.1 Bacteroidales bacterium | reverse complement strand
AGACGTGTGCTCTTCCGATCTAATTTGTTTTTCAACATAGAAGGCAGTGGGCATTAGGCAATAGTGTTGGCAATATTCAGCTCACATAGCTGACGGTAATGGGGGCATTGCCAGGTGATCCTGGTGATTGCCCCCGACTGCATTCAGACCTGTCAGGGCGTTGTGGTGTTGTTGACGAAAAAACTTCTCTGATTTCGTGCGAACCGATTTGGTGCAATATTTGTTGTTGTTCCATGTTGTATAACTTTGTAGTTACAAACACAATCCGCCATGAAAAAGTACCTCATCCTGCCGCTCATTGCCATTGCCTTCTCCTCCTGCGCCACCCAGGAGCTTTACCTGAACATCACCCGCCCTGCACCGGTGACCATAGCACCGGAGATAAAGACAGTAGGCATCATTGACCGGTCCACGCCAACCGACCGGACCAAAACCCTGGACGCACTCGACAGGGTGCTGTCGCTGGAGGGAGCTGACCTTGACTCTATCGGCACGCTGGAAGCCATCAAGGGCGTCAATGAAGAGCTGGAGGCCAACGACAGGTTCCAGGAGGTAAAACTGCTCAGCAAGCTTGAGTTTCAGGCCAGCAGCCTGGGAGGACTGCCTGCTCCCCTGACATGGGATCAGGTAGAGGGTATCTGCCGCGATAACGGTACACAGGCCCTGTTTGCCCTTGAGATGTATGACACCGACACACGCATTGGTGACGCCGGCGGCGCCCTCGCGGAGCTCTCCGCAGGAAACCTTCAGGGTGCACTGCGCCTGGGCCCCATGGAGACCCTGGTCAAAACGGGATGGAGGATCTACTCGCCAAACGACAGGGCCATACTTGACGAATTCATTGTGGCCGAATCAATTGTCTTCGGCGGTAGAGGAGGAAATCCCGTTGCCGCCGTCTCGGGCATGATCCACCGTAAGGACGCGGTGAAGGAGGTAAGCCGTAAGGCGGGCAATGTCTATGCCATGCGCCTGATACCCTACCGCCTGAGAGTCGACCGCGATTACTATGTCAAGGGAACCGATAACTTCAAGACGGCAAAACGTCTCGCCCGGCTGGGTAAGTGGGATGAGGCAGGCGAACTGTGGAATCTCGAAACTGACAATCCTAAACGGAAAGTGGCGGGCAGGGCACATTATAACATGGCCATCATAAGCGAGATAAACGGTGACCTTGACAATGCCGTCTCCTGGGCACAGAAAGCCTATTCGAACTACAGGATCAAAAAGGGTCTCCATTACGTTCGCATACTGGAGAACAGACAGTATGAGCAGGATCTTATCAGGTACCAGGAGGAAAGGTAAGTCCAGGCAGCAGTGAATGATGCACTTTGGCACTGAAATCCGGGATGTGAACCATTCCGCGCAGCTGATTAAGTATTGTATATTTGTTTCATGAACACCTATTCCAGATCATGAAACAAACCCTCCTCTTCTTATTGACCCTGGCACTTGTCTGCAGCCATGCTTTCGGCCAGCTGCATTATGTCAACCCCTTCATCGGCACTGACAGGATGGGCCACACCTACCCCGGCGCCACCGTCCCCTTCGGCATGGTGCAGCTCTCGCCTGACACCGATACCATTCCCTATGAGATGAACGGGAAATACAACCGCGATGTCTATAAATACTGCGCCGGCTACCAGTATGCCGACAGCACCATCGTCGGTTTCTCACACACCCACTTCAGCGGTACGGGTCACTCCGACCTGGGAGACATTCTCCTGATGCCGACCGCAGGACCGCTGCAGCTTAATCCGGGAACAGCAGACGCGCCTGAGAAAGGCTATCGCTCGCGCTTCTCACACGCCAGCGAGAAGGCCTCCCCCGGTTACTACACCGTAACTCTTGAAGATCATGACATTC
>JAVEXM010000123.1:3311-5146 GCA_034004025.1 Bacteroidales bacterium | reverse complement strand
GGACCGCTGCAGCTTAATCCGGGAACAGCAGACGCGCCTGAGAAAGGCTATCGCTCGCGCTTCTCACACGCCAGCGAGAAGGCCTCCCCCGGTTACTACACCGTAACTCTTGAAGATCATGACATTCTCGCCGAACTGACAGCCACAACACGTACCGGCGTTCACCGATATACCTTCAACAAGGGCGGCCATGCACATCTGATCCTCGACATGGACCACGGAATCTACAACTATGACGGCAAGAATGTCTGGACATTTATCCGGGTCGAAAACGACACCCTCGTCACGGGCTACCGGATGACAAACGGCTGGGCCCGCACACGGTCGCTTTACTTTGCAATCTCATTCTCCAGGCCGGTAGAATCATACGGATTCATAAATGATGCCCCGGCACAGGTATATAAGGGTTTCTGGCGTCGGTTTGACCAGCGCATGAACTTCCCCGAAGCTGCCGGAGAGAAGATCAGGGGTCATTTTGATTTTTACATGAAACCCGGAGAGCAGCTGACGGTGAGAGTGGCCCTCTCACCGGTGAGCACCGCAGGCGCAGTGGCAAACATGATCGCTGAGGCGCCGCAGGCTGATTTTGATGCCGTAAGGCTGGCGGCGGAGAGAATGTGGGAAGATGAGCTGGGCAAAGTGAAGGTAAAAATGATGAGTGAGGAGCAGATGGTCAGTTTCTATACGGCACTGTACCACGCATATCTCTCACCCACTATTTTTATGGACAGTGACAGGAGTTACAGAGGGCTGGACCAGAATATTCACACTGCAGACGACTTTGACAACTACACCACCTTCTCTCTCTGGGACACCTACCGTGCCCTTCATCCCCTCTTTACCATCCTGCAGCAGAGGCGGACAGCAGATATGATCAACTCGATGCTCGCACACTATGATCAGAGCGCTCATCACATGCTGCCGGTCTGGTCACATCATGCCAATGAGAACTGGTGCATGATAGGATATCACTCTGTACCTGTAATTGCTGATGCCATTGTCAAGAAAATCCCGGGTTTTGATTATCAGCGGGCCCTGGAAGCATCTGTCACAACCGCGAATAACGGTTGGTACGACGGCCTTGACGACTATATCCGTCTGGGATATGTGCCCGACGAGCGGACAGCATCATCGGTTTCGGTCACGCTGGAATATGCCTTCGACGACTGGTGCATTGCACAGGCAATCGGCAGCTTGCACGAAAGAAAGCCAGAGGTGGCTTTGCGGGGGGCCGGCGGTGACCTGCTCCGAGAAGCCACCGGCAGTTCATTCCGCAACCCGGATGCCGGTGACCTGCACCTCGAATTCCTCAACCGGTCACGCAGTTACAAGAATCTATGGGATCCCGCATCCGGTTTCATGCGTCCGCGCAGCTCCGACGGCACATTCCGCAAAGAGTTCGATGTTCTCAGCACTCACGGACAGGGTTTCATCGAAGGCAATGCATGGAACTACAGCCTTTATGTGCCCCATGACCCGGAGACCCTCATCGGCCTTATGGGAGGCAAAAAGAGGTTCGTACAGCACCTCGACTCACTGTTCACCATGCACCTCCCCGATGAGTTCTTTGCCGAAACCGAGGATATCACACGCGAAGGCATCATCGGCAACTACGTACATGGCAACGAGCCGTCGCACCATGTCCCATACCTGTATAATTACGCCGGAGCACCGCGCAAGACACAGTATTGGATAAGGCATATAATGGATACAAAATACCTGCCGGCACCGGACGGACTGAGCGGCAACGACGACTGCGGGCAGATGAGCGCATGGTATATCTTCAGCGCCCTCGGCTTCTACCCCGTGGCCCCCGGTTCAGACCGGTATGACCT
>JAVEXM010000123.1:0-3211 GCA_034004025.1 Bacteroidales bacterium | reverse complement strand
GCCTGGATGTCAAAGTCGGTGCCACGGGTCTCAATCAGCGGTTTGCCCGACGGGTCAACAATGGCATAGAGGGGAAGAGTGTTGGTGTTGAACATCGAGATCTCAATGTCCTCATTCTTTTTACCCATTGTCCTCTTCTCCCTGCCGTCAACCTTTGAAACGAACACTTCATTTTCCGGAAGCTTTGTACGGTCATCGACATAGAGTCCCACCAGTACGAAGTTCTCTCTTATGCGTCTCTGCACCTCCGGGTCAGACCATACCCGGGCGTCCATCTCCTTGCAGTTGGCGCAGGCGTGACCCTTGAAGTCGATCAGCACAGGCTTGTTAAGCTGCTTGGCACATGCCAGTCCCTCCTCAAGGTCAAAATAACCCTGCAGACCGTACTCAAAGTGAAGGAAATCGGAATATTTTGGTGTTCCGCATATAGCTGCCCCTCCTGCGCCCATTGTACCCGGCGCAAAAGCACCGGGAACAGCTGTTCCCCTGTTTTCACTGATGGCCTTGATCAGGTTAAATCCAGATGTCTCCCGGGGAGGCAGCAATGCAGATATTCGCGTCAGCGGAGCTCCGAAAAGTCCGGGAACGAGATAGAGGGCAAAGGTGAATGATGCTATGATGAGCACCAGCCTGAAAACTCCTATGTGAGGCACGTCGCTGTCGTGCGGGAACTTGATCTTACCCATGAGATAGATGCCCAGCAGAACGAACAGTACAATCCATATTGCCAGGTAAATATCCCTCGACAGTATCCCGAGGTTATAGACGGTATCAACCGTTGAGGCGAACTTAAGGCTGAATGCCAGTATGATGAAGCCAAGCACAACCTTTACCGAGTTGAGCCATCCGCCCGACTTCGGCATCTTGTTCATCCATGAGGGGAAGAGTGCGAAGAGGGTGAAGGGAAGGGCAAAGGCAAGGCCGAAGCCGAACATGCCTATGGTCGGACGCAATACATCACCTGAGGCAGCCTCCACCAGCAGGGCGCCAACGATGGGCCCGGTGCAAGAGAAGGAGACCAGAACGGTGGTCACCCCAAGGAAAAACGTTGCCAGCGCTCCGCCTTTGTCGACCTTTGAGTCGGATGAGCTGACCCACTTTGCAGGAAGCACTATCTCGAAGGCACCGAAGAACGATGCGGCAAAGACAAGGAAGAGCAGGAAGAATATTAAGTTGGGTATCCAGTGAGTGCTTAGCGTATTGGCGAAACCGGCTCCGGCGCTGGTGAGGGAGACGATGATGCCGAGCAGCGAATAGAGCATCACTATCGTCAACCCGAAAAAGAGCGCCTTGCCCACAGCTGAGCCCTTCTTTCCCGATCCCTGGCTGAAGAAAGCCACCGTCATGGGTATCATCGGAAAGACACAGGGCGTCAGAATACCTGCCAGTCCTGCAAGCATGGATAGCAGGAAGAACTTCAGGAATCCCCTGCTCTGCTTTCCGGAAGTGGTCTCAGCCGAAGCCACTGACTCGGTCTGACCCTCTGCAAATGAGATATCGGCAGCACCCTCTGCTGTTTTAAGTTCTGTCACCGTGGACAGGACTTCAGCGCCTGTCTTAGCACCAGCTGCGGCAGCTGTTGCGGATTCATTCCCGGCAACCATCGCAGCATCAGTTCCTGCAGCCGGCTCCTTTGAAGCTGCAACCACCCCCCCTTTGAGCTCAATAGAAAATTCTTCATCCCTGGGAGGCAGGCACTGCTTGTCATCGCACGACATGAACGTAACGTATCCCTTCACTGTTACGGGCGAAGCTGTGACCGTCACCTTCTGACGAAACTCGGCTCTGCCGCTGTGCATGCCGATATTCATCCCGAAGCTGTTGTCGAACTTCACCTCTGGTTTGGTGACCGCCACCGTCCTGCCCGACAGAATGAAACCGCTGTCAGGTTCAAATGTAAAGCTGGTGGGAATCGGTCCGCCCTCCTCAATATCCATGGAGTAGAGATGCCAGCTTACCTCGAGCTCGGCCGTCATGACAAGATCAAAAGTGTTATCTCCGGTCTTCTCGCTCCTGAAACTCCAGGTGACAGGCTCCAGAACCTGCGCCGTTACAGCTACCGACGCAACCAGCATGAAAAGTATTACTGCCGTTTTCCTCATAACTTTTTTCCTATAAAGACAAATATTTCTCTGAAAGGTACAACCTACAACCATAAAAAGAGCTGTATGGTTCAAGCCAGGGCACAAAGAAACAAAGTTTTTTTTATACCTCTTACCCGCCAATTACCGTCGGTGATAAATATTTGACACAGGACCAATTATGGCATAACTTTGTTTTAACCTTCAGGTAAGGGGAAGCCGTTTAACACCCTTTTCCTGTAAAACTCACCAAAGATGAACAGGCAGGCGATTGAGTTTCCCGGGACCGGCATCAGCGGAGACACTGTGATCTCAAAGCTTAAGTCGTTGAAAATGAATGACGCTCCCTGGCGCAACGGGAGGATGTTCGGATATATATACCATCCCGGCGACCGTGAATCAAAAGTGATTGAGCAGGCCTATCACATGTTTTGCAATGAGAACGCCCTGAATCCGTCGCTCTTCTCCTCACTCAGACAGCTTGAGAACGAGACCGTAGCTATGGTAGCCGACCTGTTGCACGCCGGAGAGGATTATGCAGGCAACCTGACCACCGGTGGATCGGAAAGCATCCTGGTAGCCGTCAAGACCGGTCGCGACTGGGCCCGGAAACACAAACCGGAGATCAGGCAGCCTGAGATGATAGCACCGGTTACCACACACCCGGCTTTCTCCAAAGCCGTTGACCTGACCGGCGTGACTGTCAGGTATGCCCCGATCTCTGATGATAAAAGGGTTGATGTTGATGCACTTGAGAAGATGATCAACAGTAACACAGTAATGATAACAGCCTCGGCCCCCTGTTTCCCTTACGGTGTCATTGATCCCATCGGGGAGATCGGGGCTATAGCACAGAAGCACGGACTCCTGTTTCACGTCGACAGCTGCCTGGGAGGTATGATGCTGCCCTTCGTTGAGGACCTGGGTTATGAGATACCGCCCTTCGACTTCAGAGTCAGCGGGGTAACCTCTCTCTCCGCAGATATCCACAAATACGGCTATTCACCCAAGGGAGCATCGGTGATCATCTACCGGTCGCATGAGCTCAGGAAATCGCAGTACTTTGTCATGAGCAGCTGGCCCGGCGGACTCTATGCCTCCCCCACCATGCTGGGCACCAGGTCCGGGGC
>JAVEXM010000122.1:0-7179 GCA_034004025.1 Bacteroidales bacterium | reverse complement strand
AGGGTGTCATCATGCTACGCATCATCCCCACGGCTGTCCATACGATGGATGACGTAAACTATACAGTGAACGCCTTCAAAGAGGTCAAGAAGAAACTTGAAACCAACGCCTACCCCAACGAGATAGCCGATTTCAGAAACTGAACTGAGAAAAACTCACAGTAGCAAGTTCCCCGGAGAGAGATCCTCCGGGGATTTTTTTTGCCGGAAACTGCACTTTGCCTGTAATGTTTCCCCGGCTCATCCGTCATGCAACAAAACAACCACTAATTAACCTTTTAAAACGGACAGTCATGAAAAGAATGGTTTTTACACTTGTTATCGCCGCCCTGGCGGCTTCGTTGTACGGACAGAGAGACCCGCTTGATGATTTCTTCGACAACTACTCCGACAGGGAGGGATACTCGTCGGTAATCATCAATGGCAATATCTTCGGACTGCTGAAGGCTTTTGATGATGACCCGGAGCTGGAGAACCTGGACCGGAAGGTGACCTCCGTCAGGATCGTCAGCAGGAAGGGATCGCTCACAATGGGAGAGCCGGGTTTCCTGTCAGAACTGGGGAGAGTGATGCGGCGCGGAAGATATGAAGAGCTGATGACCGTGAAAGATCATGATTCGGACCTGCGCTTCATGGTTAAAAGCAGAGGCGACGTGATAACGGAGCTGCTAGTTGTCTCCTCGGGTGAGAATGAGGCGGTGATACAGGTATGCGGAAAACTTACCCGCGAAGACGTTGAACGCATGTCGGAAGGTGACGGTGATGGCCTTGCCCGTCTTGAGATTCTGGAGAATCCTGCAAAATGATAACTTTGGGGCAGACATCAGTAAAACATGACGCCCGGAGAGTTCAGGGAAAAAATTTTGCCGCAGGGAAGAAGGCTCTATGCCCTCGCCTGGCGCTTTCTGAACAGCAGGGAGGAGGCCGAGGATGCGGTGCAGGAGGTGATGATGAAACTGTGGGAAGAGAGGGCCGCACTTGACAGGCGTGAAAACCTTGCAGCATGGTGCACCACCGTCACCCGGAACTGCTGCATCGACATATTAAGGAAAAGAAAAAGGGTCATGTTCGGAGAGATGGATGAAATAGCCGGAGTAACGGAGAGAGGGGCTGATCCTGCCGCTTCGTCGGACAACTACGAAGCGGCACAGCTGATCTCGATGATTGTCAGCCGCATGAAGGAGCCCTACAGAAGCGCCTTGATCCTCAGGGATATGGAGGGTTATTCATACGAAGAGACGGCGAAGGCGATGAATTCAAATGTCAATGCGCTCCGGACGACACTCTCCAGGGCCCGCAAGGCGGTAAGAGAGGAGATGAAGAAAATATATGACCATGGAACAGGATAAGGTAAGGGAACTACTTGGCAGGTACTACGGGGGCCTGACCACAGAGGAGGAGGAGAGAGAGCTCAGGGAGCTCCTGTCTGATCCTTCCCTCCTCTCACACTTCCCGGAGGAGAGACACCTTGTCTCCATGAGCGCGTCAGTGCCTGATCCATCAGACGGTTTCGATGACAGGCTGACGGAGATAACGCACACAGAGTTGCGCATGAGACCGGGCAACAGGGTGCTGAGGCATGCTGTATCTGTGGCTGCTGCTGCAGTGATACTGGCAGCCTCCTGGCTGATGCTTAACCAGTACGGAGCGCCGTCGGTGAACGACACCTACACCGACCCGGAGATCGCCATGGCGGAGGTGAGGAGCATCCTCACCGACGTGTCAAGGAAGATGAACACGGGGATGGAGGAGCTGGAGCCGATGAGGAAGATCACGGAAACACCTGATGCGGTAAGCGAGATGAGCCGCATTAACAGAATTGTGGAGGATAACCTTTCGAGACTGCGCTACCTCAACAGACTTGCAAACAGAACTGAGAACAATTAAAATATGCCATGAAGAGAACATTGATTTTTATAATAATCACCGCCTGGTCACTGTCAGCCTTCGGTCAGAAGAGCCCGGTTGAGGAGCTGTTTGACAGGTACAACGGCAGGGATGGTTTTACCTCCGTATATATCTCATCGAAGATGTTCAGCCTGCTGTCGAGGATCGACAGCGATGACGAGGAGTTCCGGAACCTTGTGACCCGGATAAAGAGCATCAGGATCCTGTCTATAGACAGTGCATCAAATGCCGGCAGGATAAACTTCGCCGGTGAGCTTGTGCCAAAACTCAACCGTTCCGGCTTTGAGGAGCTGATGACCGTGAAGGAACAGCATGATGAGGTGCGGTTCATGATACGTGAGGCGGGCGACAGAATCGCAGAGCTGGTGATGGTCACCGGTGGCGCCGGCAGCTCGGTGGTATGGATCACCGGCGACCTCGACCTGAAGACCATAGCCAGCCTCTCCGGTACCATGGGCATTGAGGAACTCGAGGAGCTGGAAAAGGTTGAAAAGTGAACCTGCATCTGAAGTTTCAGGATCAGTAGCAAAAAAATTGCTCCCAAAATCATTTATCGCACAGCATAAGTTTGTGCCTGCAGGGCCGTCGGCATCTGTTCGGTGAACAATTTCCCCGGGCTCCACGTTACTCGGATAAATGCATCCAGAGAATTGAACAGCAGCCATTACAACAGCATGAACACCCCTGAGGAACTCCTCCAGGCATATACTGCACTATTTATCTTCCTCGGAGGATCCGTTTCAATGAGCCCTGAGGAGAGCGGACTGCCGCATATATGTGACAGCGGGCTGTTACGAAACCTGCCGGTTGAGAGCCATAACCCAACCTACGAGAGGGCCAGCCAGCTCCTTCGGTCACCCTGCCCGTTCAAACAGCAGTGCCGCCTCACCGTCGGCAGCAACTACAACTCACTGCTCGCCGACGACAAGTCGGCATATGCTTACCCTGCTGCCTCCCGCTGGAAAATATCCGGAAAAACAGCCGAAGAGCATCATGCCCTGCTTGGCAAGCTCTACGCGCAGTATGGCTACAGCAGGTCTGAAGAGTGCGGCCTCGAACCTGATCACCTCGGTATAGAACTGTTGTTTGTCAACCTGCTTCTTGAGAAGTACCTGACTGAGGATGATTCTACGGTGAAAAAAATTATCCGGAATGACCTTTTTGATTTTGTCAGCGGCGAGATGCTCTCCTGGCTGCCACTCTGGGCGGAAGAGGTCTCCGCTAAGTCTGTCACTAAATGCTACACAGGCATCGCAGGACTGATCATCGGTGCCCTGGAGGATGTGAAGGATATACTCAGTGATCAGAAATTAGGGTTGTAGAACCGTTTTATCGCTCCCATGTAATAGTCGTTCCAGCCCACGGCTATGTTGGTATAGTCCTCCACCGGAATGTTGGTATGCTCAACCGTGACGGCAGTATTACCGCCGTTTGCCACAATGGTTATTGTCACCATTGAGTCCAGTTCCCTGTCTCCGAAATACCACTCCTGCACTACCTTACGGTCCGGCACAAGATCAACGATCTTGCCGCAGATGTCGCCGTCCCACATATTGAACTCCTCTCCGGGAGCGGACGGCATCACGGCCGGGTAGCCCGACCACAGTTCAATGGTGTACGGGTTTGTCAGTGCAGCATAAATATCTGAAGGTTCGGCATTGATATGAAAAGTCTTTCTGAAATTTCGCATGGTAAGCGTATGTTTTCCCCTTTATATGTAGTTTAATTATTCCTGTTCTGCGAGATATCTCTCGGCATCGATGGCCGCCCGGCATCCGCTGCCGGCAGCTGTCACTGCCTGTCTGTAAACGTGATCCATGACGTCGCCGGCAGCAAAGACGCCAGGAACCTTTGTCCTTGTCGACCCCGGTTCGGTGATTATGTACCCTGTATCGTCAGTGTCAATCCACTCCCTGAAGATCTCTGAATTGGGAGTATGGCCTATGGCCAGGAAGAAACCGTCGATCTTGATATTGAATTTCTCCTCCTCCGGTGTGCCCCGGTGACGCACCACCACTGCCCCCTCAACACCCTGTGCACCAAAGAGGTCCTCCACCTGGCACTTCCACAGTATTTCGATGTTGGGAGTTTTCATCACCCTGTGCTGCATCGCCTTGCTGGCGCGAAGCACATCACGCCTGACAATCATATACACCTTTCTGCATAACCCTGCGAGATAGGTAGCCTCCTCACAGGCTGTAT
Organism: Bacteroidales bacterium; assembly: GCA_034004025.1. Classification (GTDB taxonomy): domain Bacteria; phylum Bacteroidota; class Bacteroidia; order Bacteroidales; family VadinHA17; genus SR-FBR-E99. The sequence continues at coordinate 3,070 of JAVEXM010000122.1, read as the reverse complement.
CGCCGCCGCCAACGACAGCCACATCCCTGCCCTTGTAGAAAAAGCCGTCACATGTGGCACAGGCAGAGACACCCATGCCGGCATATTTGGTCTCGGCAGGTATACCCAGGTATTTCGCCGTGGCACCGGTGGCAATGATGACCACATCAGCAATTATCTCCACACTGCCGTCAAAGGTCACCTTCAGCGGCTTGCCTGAAAAATCGGCAGAGGTGGCAATACCTATCCTAACATCCGTACCGAACCTCTTCGCCTGCTTCAGGAAGTCCTCCATCATCTCCGGCCCGGTGACACCGTCAGGATATCCGGGGTAATTTTCTACCTCAGTTGTTGTGGTAAGCTGTCCGCCCTGCTGCAGACCTGTATAAAGCACAGGCTTAAGGTTGGCCCTGGCAGCATAGATCGCTGCAGTATAACCGGCGGGTCCCGAGCCTACAATAAGGCATCTTACTTTCTCAGAAGAGACAGGAGCCTTCTTTTCTTCCTCACTGCCTGTCTCAAGTGGTTTGAACAGTTGCATCTGGTATCAGGTCTAAAAGATGACAAAAATAGAAATTATATTAAACGGTATGCTAAAAGGTGATAATTATTTGACTGGGCGATATTACTGAAACTATTGAATCACTGCTTATTGCATAAAGGCTGTCAGGAGAGGTGATTCTCCTGCACCTGAGGAACTCTGTAGCTGAGCAGGGATTCTCAAAACGAAGTGACGCCCGGGTCCTGCCCTCACTCTGTATCATCAGCGCGCTGTAACCTGTTGCCTCGCCAAAGGTCTCCGACAGTTCCGGTATGCCGTTGTAGAGACCCAGGGGACCTCTCACCAGAACGGCGCCTCTCATGGTTTCATCATCAATGGGCTCCTCAAAAAAGAGGGTGGGATCAAAAGAAGCTTCGGCGATGTGATCAAGAAGAGCGGCGGCTATCGCGTCCGCTGTCTCCTGATCTTCCTTTGTGCCGGTGTCATTGATGATGCTTACATAGAATGGTCCCCTGCAGAACTGCAGCTGGTAGGCCGACCGGCAGAGATGTTCCGTCAGCGCCGGCCCGCCGTTGCAGCGGAAGCGCGATACCGAGAAGATGCCGAAGGCAGCCTCCGGGTCTTTCATACGGTAGATCTCGACCTTGAGATCCCTGCCCTCGCATACCAGTTCTGTAACGACCAGGGTATCAAATCCGTACTCCAGGTAAAGCTCTGCCCCTCCGTTGATGTAGCCGTAGAGCGACGACTCGGTAAAGGTACGGCTCCGGACCTCCCCGATGCCCTGAACAGCTGACAGGCCCTGACGTGATTCTGCTGTCTGAGCCAGGGATGACAGCGAAAAGGTAAAAAGTAAAAGAAGTGAAGATGTTTTTTTGAATCGCATCTTAATAAGTCTGTTTTGATGTTTCATTATAGTTAAACGGTTACCTCCCTGAGATCGATCTTTGTCCTGTCAGCCACGCCCAGTCCGAGTGCCTCCGCCTGATTCATGAAGGCAAGTGCTCCTGCCGTGCCCTCTTTCTGCAGTCCTTCAGCGATTCTCTTTGCCAGCACGATGTCATATCCTATCCTGTCCACCGCCACCGCGTCACTGCCTGCGATGATTGTGTGGTAGTCGCAGAAGAACTGCGGGTTGGCCCCGGGTCCGCCGTTGAAGCATCCCTTAATGCCGTCGACTATGTTCAGCACCACCCTGTCGCGCAGCGGAGCAAAGGCGCATACCTGCGCACAGGTCTCATTCCAGAGCTTTGCATGCAGCCTGCCGGTATTTGATATGGAACCAAATGCCAGGTTTTTCAGTGCCAGTGTCACCGTGGCGCCCGCATTTTTCAGTATGGGAATATTGATGATTTTGTCAAGCTCCTGTGTGACAATCTTTGTGAAATAGGAATATTTGCCCCCGTTGACCATATAGGGCATCGTGTACTCGTCATACTCACCCTCTACGTCTGCCCAGTAGTACCAGTCGCGGTCTATCATATGCTCTCCGTAGAGCTTGCCGTCCTTGCCGTAGTAGAGTCCTTCCTTGTCCATCTGCTCCGTGCCGACGATTCGTATCCCGGGATAATTCTCCGGTGTGAAGCCGACATCCGTCAGTTCAAACTCGCGGCGGTCCCATATTGTCAGCTGCGATCTGTTGATGCCGCTCTCCTCAAGCTGAGCTATCACCGATCTCACCACCTCGTGGCTGGTGCTGAGGCTTTTGCCTGCAACAGGATTCACTTTCAGTCCTATTCTCTCACCCGGTGCGACAAATCTCCGCCATGCCTTTTTCAGTTTCTTCTCGCCTGTCAGCTCCAGCATGGAACGGGCGATCATGTCATATACCTCCTGTTCGATTATGGCATTGTCCTGTACCGACCTGCTGTTCTTCACCAGGGCCACTCTTCCGGGGTATAGTCCCGGCATGGAACTGCCATTGCGCGGCACCTTCAGTGCGTCGGCGATGTTAGTGTCAGGCTTGTCCTGTACGGTGGGATGATATGCTGATGCCGGGCTCATGGCCTGTGCCACGGGGGCAGCGGCAGCGGCGGCGGCTCCTGCGCCTGCCAGGCGGAGGAAGTTGCGACGGTTGACCTGTTTCATTGTGCGCGTGTTTGATGCTGTTATTCCTGTTAAACGCAAATATAAGGAAATTGAGATGCGGCTCTCCATCCGCATAATATGTTGCGCAGCTGCCCGCTGCTTTTTTTTGCATAATCGGAATAGTTAACTAATTTTGCACCTCGTTTACATCACGGGATGTAGCTCAGCCCGGTTAGAGTACTTGTCTGGGGGGCAAGGGGCCCCGGGTTCAAATCCCGGCATCCCGACTTAACAGAAAACCCTTCCTGCCATCGGCAGGGAGGGTATTTGTTTTTTAGGTGACTGCAGCTTGCTGCAAGGAGCATGAAAAACAAATACCTTCGTCATCCGCCAACAGGCGGATGACAAGGGTTTTCTGTTATTGTCTCCCCCAGACCCGGGATCACGAGCCCGACACGCCAGTGGAGGGCGAGCAATCCCGGCCGATGTTGATGGTCTTCTGCTCTTGTCTCCCCCAGACCCGGGATCACGAGCCCGACACGCCAGTGGAGGGCGAGTAAT
>JAVEXM010000017.1:30331-34939 GCA_034004025.1 Bacteroidales bacterium | reverse complement strand
TAGTTAAACATCTGTATATTTCTATCAAAGGAAGTTGATAGCCTACAGAGTATTTTCTCATAAGATGATGAATCTTATCCGAAGGTACTTATCAATAAGAATCCCGGTAAGTACTAAAAGAAGACAATCGTTTGGATTAATTGCCGGATTCATGAGTCCGGCAATTATTGGACTGGCCGGACGACAGATCTATCCCCAGAAGCAGCCGTATTTATCTTCCTCCAAAACCTCAATTATCTCTGCAGTTTTTATTATGTCTATGCTCATCTCCGCCGGCTATATTTTATCAGTACTTCTTTATGACTCCAAATTAGCAATAATCAACAGACTATCATGATACTTTTGCTGACTTCCGGGCTTTGACGGCCCTTACAGATACAATTGCGAGGGTCGCAAGGCTGACAAGTATCCAGGCAGATAATACCAGTATTGCCAGCAGGCTAAAACTCCAATCTATATCAAACTGAAACTGCTGCTGCCGGAATTTCCACACCTGGTCCTCCTTCACCATGACACCAGTAAGACGCAGCGGCAGGACCAGCATCTTTGAAAGGTCAAATTCCACATAGCCCTTTGTCGCGAACCATGCCACATCACCCGCCGATGAAATGTATGCACTGTCAACCATGAACCGGCAATCGCCCCACGATTCCCAGTCAGACCTGACCAGAAGGGTAGCTCTGTCATAACCAATAAAAACTTCGCCCGGGCTCGTTCCCAGTACCAGTGTATTTTCCCTGGAAAAAAGTGACTCCATGAATGCGTTTACCTGGCTGGTATCCCTGTTGGTGTAGCCATGCTGGAACTTATGTAACTGACCAATTATCTCGTTCCTGGTGCTGTCCGGTGCATTTCCGGTTGAATATGCAGCGTTTAGCGGTGACAATATTCTTGCCTCGTCAGCTCTTTTAAACATCCGGGTAACGAGAAACAGGATTAAGAACAGCAGCACTATCCTCAGCAAAACCTTAAGTATATCCTTCATATTATCAATTAATTAAGAAACAGACGAAAGCAAGGTACAGTTATTTCTTCAATTCCCTCAGTTCGATGCCGTAGTCGTGTTGCAGGTCTTCGTGCAGGAGAGACACCTTCCTGACTATTGTGTTTATCTGTTTGTTGAAGAGATTCGTGAGGGAGGCGTTGCCATGTATCGGCGGGGAGAGGTTCTTCAGCCTTGTACAGAAATGAAGTAACAGTTCGACCTCCGTCTGCTTCTTCAGAGAATACCTGATGTACTTCCTGGTATTCTTGAGGATTTTCCTGACACTTTTCCGGATGAAATAATAGCTTGACCGGTTTATCTGCTCAAACTCATCATCCAGTTCCTCCTTTACCCTCTTTACGTAAGCAAGCTCGTCGGCTGATTCGAACAGAAGGTAAGTGAGGAGTTCCTTGTTCTCCTTTTTAAACCTCGCCAGGCGGAGACAGAGATCTCTCAACTCCTTTGGCGTACGATACGTTAATTCCTGGCTTAGCTCTTTTGCCGTGACGCTCTTCATTGACGAGACAGATGATGCTGTCATGCAAAGGTAAAATAATAATCGCTCAGGATCCGGAGTGGTCAGAAGGCACATCGGGCAACCTGGCAATTGAGTTTATGGTAACGCAGCAATAAGTACTTGTTGGCGGAATTTTAATATCTTTAAAGGTCTATACCTCCCCGCGGAGAGAATGGTTTCGAACTGATGAGCGTCAGAAATATCTACAGGGATGTGCTTTTTGGTGTTGCCGTCGGCGATGCGCTCGGGGTGCCTGTGGAGTTCCGGTCGAGGGAGGAGCTGCAGAAGGAGCCCGTCACCGGCATGCGCGGTTACGGAACGCACCAGCAGCCTCCCGGGACATGGTCGGACGACAGCTCGCTCACCTTCTGCCTCGCCGAGGCGCTGACGGAGGGGTTTGACCTCAACGTCATCGGACAGAACTTTGTCAGGTGGCACCGCAAGGGCTTCTGGAGCGCCCACGGCAAGATCTTCGACATCGGGGGCATCACCTGGCGGGCGCTCTCGCGGATAGGCAACGGTGTGGCGCCGGAGATGGCGGGCGACGACGGCGACTGGTCGAATGGCAACGGCTCCCTGATGAGGATCATGCCGCTTCTCTTTATCACTTCAGGCAAGCCTGCAGAGGAGCGGTTCCGTCTCACGCAGCAGGTATCAGGACTGACGCACAGACATATACGGTCGGTCATCGCCTGCTTCATCTGCCTCGAGTTTGCAGGTTACATCATATCGGGCATGGATAAAACCCAGGCATACTCATCTCTCCGAAGTGAGATGCCTGAGATGCTGGAGTCGTTCGGCATCAGCCCTGACGAGATAAGCCACTTCGACAGGATACTGAAGAGGAATATCTTCAACCTGCCGCATGAACAGATAGCCAGCGACGGGTATGTGATCCATACCCTTGAGGCTGCCCTCTGGTGCGTCATGAGGACCAGCAGTTACGCGAGGGCTGTCCTGAAGGCAGTCAACCTCGGTCGTGACACCGACACCACGGCAGCAGTGACAGGCGGACTGGCAGGAGTGCTGTACGGCTATGACTCCATCCCGGAGGAGTGGCTGGAGGTGCTCGCCAGAAGGAAAGACATAGAGAGCCTGGCTCTCAGCCTGCAAGAAAAGCTGGTATAAAAAACTGAGATCTGAGGGTGAGGTTTTATAAGCAATAGGTTCACATGGTATGGTACCGCCTGAGCAGCAGCCGGTATAGTGTGCCCAGGATACCGCATACCAGGGTTATAATAACGCTCCCGATATATGGTTGAAGCCCTTGCGAGGAGAGCGTCTCCGACAGGGTCAGGGCGCTGGTTCCTGTTAGCAGTAAAAGGATCAGCCCGACGACAGGCATGATTATCAGAACGAAGATGAGCCCGTACAGCCAGAATAGCCTCCTGTTACCCCCTTGCAGGAACTTTGGCACCAGGTAAGAGTAAAACAGGTAGAAGCTCCCCAGCATCCAGACCGAAGAGACAAGGGTGGAGAGCAAAACGTACGACGGACGTCTTCCGGGGAAATCGTCAGCACTGAAAAACCATGCAACAAATATGGCTATGACCCATACCGGGACATGCAAAAGCATCAGGGTTCTCTTCCTGGTCATGACAGAATGATTTTACCATTAAGATTTAAACAAGCCAACTTCATGATTGTCACTGCCAAAGCTAATTCATAATTTTCTTATGAGGAAATTATTTTATCCGCAAAAACCTTCGTGAGCTGAAAATTTCTTTAATATTGGAAGCTGATCGTAGTTCTTAGCGGAATTATCCAGGGGGATTTAGATGACAGATACAAAGCGCACGGGGTTTGACAATGAGAGATACCTCAGAGAGCAGACTGCTGCTATCCTTGAGAGGGTTGACCGCTTCAACAACAAACTGTACCTCGAGTTCGGCGGCAAGCTTCTGTACGACTACCATGCTGCCAGGGTGCTGCCGGGGTTCGATCCGAATGTCAAGATGCGGCTGCTGCAGATGCTCAGGGAGAAGACAGACGTGATCCTCTGCATCCATGCCGGCGACATTGAAAGGAAAAAAGTGAGAGCTGACTTCGGCATCACCTACGACGTTGATGCGCTGAAGACGATAGACGACTTCAGGGAGTGGGGCATCGAGGTGACAGCCGTGGTGATCACCCGCTACAGGAACCAGTCGCCCGCCAAAGCCTTCAAGAACAAGCTTGAGCACAGGGGGGTAAAGGTATACCTCCACTATCCCACCAAAGGTTATCCCACCGATGTGGACCTGATAGTCAGCGATGAGGGGTACGGTGCCAACGAGTACGTCAAAACCACCCATCCCATCGTCATCGTCACCGGTCCCGGTCCCGGCAGCGGCAAGCTGGCCACCTGTCTCTGCAACCTCTACCACGAGTACCGCCGGGGTGTCAAGGCAGGCTATGCCAAGTTCGAGACCTTCCCGATATGGGACCTGCCCATTGATCACAAGGTGAACATTGCTTATGAGGCAGCCACCGTCGACCTTAAGGATGTGGTGCTCGCCGATGAAGATCACATGAATGCCTACGGGACAAAGGTTGTCAACTACAATCGCGACATAGAGGCATTCCACCTGCTCAAGAGGATACTCGAAAAAATCACCGGCGGGGAGTCGATGTACCAGTCGCCCACCGATATGGGCGTCAATCGTGCCAGCTCTGGCATAGTTGATGACGCCGTCATACAGGAGGCAGCCCACCAGGAGATCATCCGCCGTTACTTCAGGTGTGCCGTGGAGTATGCCCTGGGGCTGGTTGACAAGGAGACGCTGGACCAGGCTGTGCATGTCATGTCGAAGGTGCGGGCCCGGGCCGAGGACCGCAGGGTGGTGCTGCCTGCCAGGAAGGCGGCAAGGGAGGCAGAGAAGAGCGGCAAGGGTAACGCAGGGTTCTTCTGCGGCGCAGCGCTGGAGCTGGCTGACGGCACCATCGTCACCGGCAAGAACTCGTCGCTGATGCATGCCGCTTCAAGCCTGGTACTCAATGCCACGAAACATCTGGCGGGACTGCCTGACAGGCTGCTCCTTATGCCCAAGAACCTTATTGATTCGGTCACATATCTGAAAAAAGATATTCTCAACGGCAAGGAGGTGAGCCTCGACGTGGAGGAGAC